>NZ_JAVRCL010000027.1:0-37765 GCF_034530775.1 Nostoc sp. DedSLP04
CGAAATAACAAATGAGTACCCCGAAATAACAAATGAGTACTCCGAAATAACAAATTGTTCAGGGTTGAGAAAAATTGGTATTGCACGCAGAGCCGCAAAGGATACAGAGGAAGAAGAGAATCGTTATGCACAATGCTATGCTTGCGTTAAAATGCGTAAGTCCTGTGTATCTGACTAGATGAGACCTTATCATCAAATCCCAATTTTCGAGTGTGGTGAACCGCTAATCAAGATTCCTTTAGAATTGTTTGCGGTGGAATCTCCCCATCCTTATGAAAAGTTAGGTGCGCCTTATGGCGATCGCTCTCCTTATTATCTTCGTCAAAGCGTCATTGAAAATTTGATTCGAGCGCAAAATTATCTTAATCTCTTGCATCCTAACTGGCGGATTCAAATTTTTGATGCCTATCGCCCAGTAGCAGTCCAGCAGTTTATGGTAGATTACAGCTTCGCCCAAGCAGTGCGGGATAGAGGACTAACTAATGTAGAGTTATCAGCAAACCAACGCCAAGAGATTTGGGAAGCGGTTTATGCAATTTGGGCTGCACCGAGTTTAGATGCAAAAACTCCGCCTCCTCACAGTACTGGTGGGGCGGTGGATGTGACGCTGGTAGACGATGTAGGACAAATAGTAAATATGGGTTCGCCGATTGATGAAATGTCAGAGCGATCGCATCCCGATTATTATGCCAATAGCGATCGCTCAGAAACGCAAAAGTATCATACTCATCGTCAACTATTGCGAGATGTAATGTTAAAAGCCGGCTTTCAACGCAATCCTAGAGAATGGTGGCATTTTTCTGTTGGCGATCAAATGTGGGCTTGGCTAAATAATCAATCTAATCCAGCCAATCCTACCACAGCACGTTATGGGCGGCTTGTATAGATGCGTTATTACAAAAAAATTCAGGAGTCAGAATTCAGAATTCAGAATTGAATTGGAGTCTAACTGGCAGACTTGCTCAATCTAATGCTGAATAAATGGTGATACTAAATGCGAAATCTTTCTTACGGAATCCATAAGGAATAAATAAGCGTTCATCCTACACTTTCTTCTTCTGACTACTGAATTCAGACTACTGAATACTTCTTCAAGCATCTTGAGGATTCAGTTCTTTTAACTCGTCGGTGGTGTAAGTACCAATGGGAGTCCAAACTAGATAGGGAACGAGTAACAACGCCGCTATTAGAGAAATCGGTAAAACGCAGATTGCCAAGACAACGCCTGAAATCAAACCGATTAGCCCAAGAACTTCCCCAATTTTGAGACTGCGAAACCTCAACATTGTAGGTATGTAGGCGACGGTGATAATTTCCACCAAGAGGTACAAAGCCATTAGTAGCCAAGTAATTATGCCTCCGGGATTTTTTTCCCAGACAAAATAAGCTGAAGCTGCACCGCAAATAAAAATCACAGTCCAGATAATTGGAATCAGCGGCTCAAAAACTAGCCAGCGAGGGCGACTTAAGTTTGCAAACCATTTAACATCACGTGGCGTGATGAAGAAACTACCAAGGGCGACGAAGAAAGTTACAGCCCCAATTATTATCCAAGATGGAATCATAATGCACTCTTGCTTTGTGTATTTTGTCAATTCATACACTGCAAGTTTGACAATTTAGACTAGATGTTTAATCATTCTCTGGTGCGATTCTTAGGCATCTTGAGGATTGAGACTCATCATCTGCCAAGTGGTATAAGTACCAATGGGACTCCAGAGTAAATAAGGAACTAGTAATAGGGCTGCCCAACCAGAAAAACCTAAGACTGCAAGTATCAATAAAATATCAATAATCAAACCTGTGCCACCGAGAATTGTACCCACTTTCAGACTGCGAAGCTTAAACATTACAGGCGTATAGGCAATGGTAACAATTTCTAATAGCAGATATAAACCCATGATTAACCAGGTTGAGGTGCTTCCTGGGTCTTTTTCCCAGACAATATAAGCTGACCAAGCACCGCAAATAAATATTACAGTCCAAATAATCGGAATTGCACCCTCAAAAGTTAGCCATCTCGGTCGTTGTAAACGCTTGAACCATTGGCGATCGCTAGGCGTAATCACGTTCGCTGCTAAAGCAACCAAGAAAGCCACGCCCCCAATCACCATCCAAGATTTAATCATGCCCGTTAGTCCTTTACAAGCGCTATTTATCGCTTAATACCACTCTTTATAGTCTGATTTTGTCAATTTAATTGCTAATTACTCATCATCCCTGAGTTTGAAACCTTCACATCGTTTGGCAGGATTTTAAATTATATAGCAATCTGATTTGATTTCTGAATTAATCATAGGGACTAGGGACTGGGGACTGGGGACTGGGAAGAAGGAATAAAGCTGTACTGAGTTTTTTTCACGCAATCAAATATGAGTCCTATAGGCATTGGGAAGAAACGGTAGAGAAACTTAGGCTTGAACTTTCTCAGCTATCCATAGAAGAGCGTGCAGAGCTTGCTTACTTTTTGATCCATTCTTTAGACAAAGAAGTGGATAAAGATATAGACCTTGCTTGGGATATTGAGTTAACACAAAGGTTGGAAGATATTATTAGTGGAATAGTTTCTGGTGAACAGTCAGATAAGGTATTCACCGAACTGCGAGACAAGTATTCGTAAAGCCGATTATTATCCACACCAAAGCACGAGAAGAGTTAGATAATTTCGGCTACTACGAGAAGCAAAAAGCAGGTCTAGGGCTAGATTTTTTATCTGAAGTGGAACAGTCTATTAGCAAGATTCAGCAAAACTCGAACATAGGAGCGCCGTATAAAATTGTAGGGCTGCGTCGTTATGTGATTCAGCATTTTCCTGATCTCATCTTCTATGCATAATTTGAAGAGTTTATCTGGATTGTTTGCAATAGCACATAGCAAGCGCAGACCGGATTATTGGAGAAGGCGATTTCAGTGAGTTTTTGATTAAGGTTAGCGATCGCTTTTTAACTACAACAGATTACATGATGAGGTAGAGATAATCGTAGGGGTACCAATATGTTGTGCCTCTACCCGTGTACTTCATTTATTTTGTTAATCAAGTTTCACCGCGATCGCTATAAATAAGAAAATTGTGGAAGCTCAAAGATTGATCGGGAATAGAGATGGTAACATTAGCCTGTTAGCCTAATAGTTCATCCTATGTGTTTCTGGTTATCACCTACCTCTCGTCATGCTTATGGCTAAAACAACTAGGATTTTTGGCGCAAATTCTCTAAAGTTTAAAAGCAGGGGTCGAGAAACGGCAAGGACGCGCTGGCTCACCCCCCTAACTCACTTTTTACGTTTACCTTTGTACTTCCTGGTCGCTTTGCTATGCATTGTCGGTTCACCAGTGCTAGCAAAAGTTCCTGGCTCAATCAATTCTTTATCCCAACTGCCAATAAATAGTATAGTATCGCTGGCTGTGCCCACTGATGCCGCCTCACTCTTACAGCAGGGCAAAGTTTTATACAGTAATGGCAACTTTGCCAAAGCTGTAGAAGTTTTACAACAGGCTGTCCAAATATATAAGCAGCAAGGGGAGAGCCTTGCACTAGCAGTCACATTGGGTAATCTTTCTTTAGCTTACCAGCAACTCGGTGCATGGAATCAGGCGCAGCAGGCAATTACAGAAAGCTTAAATGTACTCCAAGAACCGGATAAAAACCAAAATCTGCAAATATTTGCCCAATCACTAGATATTCAAGGTCGTCTGCAATTGGCAATGGGAAAGTCCGAAGCGGCTTTGGCAACTTGGCAGCAAACAGAAGAAATTTACAAACAAGCAGATAATCAAAGTGGCGTGGTGCGATCGCTAATCAATCAAGCACAAGCGTGGCGCACTCAAGGATTTTACCCGCGAGCGATCAAAACCCTCGATCGAATAAGTCAGACGTTAAAATCTCAACCAGATTCTCTAGAAAAAACAGTGAGTTTGCGATCGCTCGGTGATGCTCTTTTGGTATTGGGCGATTTGAAAAAGTCACGTCAAGCATTAGAAGAAAGTCTGATAATTGCTCAAAATCTCCAATCAAGCGCTGATATTGGGGCCAGTCTGTTCAGCTTGGGGAATAATGCCCGTAAACAAAATCAAAAGGAACAGGCGATCGCCTATTATCAAAAAACAGTCGCAGTATCTCCCTCACCCCTAACAAAAGTTCAAGCACAACTCAATCACCTGGGACTACTGATCGAAGATAAAGAATGGGCAAAGGTGCAAACTCTTTTGCCGTCGATTGAGTCCCAACTCAGGCAACTCCCCCTCAGCCGTGCGAGTATTTACGCTCATGTTAACTTTTCACAAAGTTTGGCAAAAGTCAAGAGTGGTGTATTACAAGCATCGAGTCAGAGTTTTTACTCAGGATTAAGTACAAAAAACTCCGCAAAATTACTTGCTAGTGCCATCCAGCAATCCCGCAGCTTAGAAGACAAGCGGGCAGAGGCTTATGCTCTAAAGAGTTTAGGCGGCTTGTACGAAGAAACCAGACAGTGGTCAGAAGCGCAAGACCTGACCCGGCAAGGATTAGCTTTGGCACAGAGTAGCAATGCACCAGAAATTACCTATAGCTTGGAGTGGCAGTTAGGTAGATTGCTTTGGGCACAAAAAGATATTAATGGTGCGATCGCCGCTTATGATGCTGCTGTAGACACTCTTGAATCTCTCCGCAGAGATTTAGTAGTCAATAAAGATGTAGTAAACCAAGATGTGCAATTTGATTTCCGGGACAGTGTAGAACCCGTCTACCGCCAGTCAGTAGAGTTACTGCTGCAATCTCAAAAAGGAAAACCAAATGAAAAAATATTGGAGAAAGCACGCGAGCGGATTGAAGCGCTCCAACTAGCCGAATTAGACGACTTCTTTCAAGAAGCTTGTCTGCAAGGCCAGAAAGTAGCCCTCGATCGAGTAGTAGACAAAGACAATACCAAGGCTGCCATCCTTTATCCAATTATTCTTCGTGACGAACTCCAGGTAATTGTCAAAATTCCCAAACAATCTCTGCAAAGCTATAGTACCAAGATTTCCCAAGGGGAAGTAGAGCAACTCTTAATAAAACTGCGAAGAAATCTTGTCGATCCAACTGCTACTAAGATCGTCCAAACCCAATCGCAACAAGTTTACAGTTGGCTGCTTAAACCCATTGAGTCACAATTGCAGCAAAGTGGCGTCGATACGTTAGTGTTCGTCCTAGATGGGCCATTACGCAATTTACCAATGGCAGCTCTCTACGATGGTAAACAATATTTAGTAGAGAAGTATGCGATCGCCCTGAGCGTCGGTCTACAACTTCTCGACCCGAAACCGCTAATTAAACAGCAGCTCAGAGCGCTAACCGCAGGACTGACTCAGCCGCCGCCAGGATTTCCCAAGTTTGCACCATTGCTGGCGATCAAATCTGAATTTGACGGTATTACGAAAGCAGGAGTTTCGACAACTAGCCTATTGGATGGGGATTTTAAGAAAAAGAATTTGGAAAGTGAAATTGATGCTGCTTCATTCAACATAGTGCATTTGGCAACCCACGGTCAGTTTAGCTCTCGCCTCGAAGACACTTTTATTTTAGATTTCGATGGTCAGATAAATGTCAAAGATTTTGATACTCTCTTCCACAGCCAGGGTAAAACCGTAGTAGAATTATTGGTTTTGAGTGCTTGCCAGACAGCAACAGGAGACAGCCGTGCAGCACTGGGTCTTGCAGGAGCAGCTGTCCGAGCTGGGGCACGTAGTACCATCGCTTCTTTGTGGCAAATTGATGATGAATCAACAGCGATGTTTGTTAGTGCTTTCTATCGAGAACTCAAGAGTGGCAAAATCACCAAAGCCGAAGCAGTCCATCGTGCCCAACTACAACTGCTGAAACATCCCAATTACAGAGCGCCAAGCTTTTGGTCTGCTTATGTATTGATTGGTAATTGGTTGTGATTTGGGGATTGGGGACTGGGGATTGGGGACTGGGGATTGGGGACTCGTTCATCTAGCTCAAAACCTCAAATCACCAATCACTAATCACCAATTACCTAATCTAGTGCCATACTCTTCTTTACCTTGTTGTTGGGAACGAATGAAACGACAGTAACCGTTAAGACCTTTTTCAATCTGGTCTTTAAGTTGACTAACCCAGTGTAATTGTTCTGTATTGCAGTACCCCAGGCTTTCAGCAATAATGAAGGCACTTTTAGTCTCAGTTAATGAACCACGAGCAATGTACATAAAACGCAATCTATCTAGATAATGATAACGTCCGTAGCCCTCAGCTATGTTCAGTAAAACACTACAAGCCGATCTTCGTAATTGCTCGCTCAAATTGTAACGCTCAAAAGTTGGCAACCTATCTGCTAGTCGATAAGCTGCTTTTAGTAGCTTGACGCTATCTTGATAGAAGTCTAAAGACTCAAAACCTCTATCTCCCATATCATCTTAATAATATACAAACAATTCCTCAATTTTATGGGATATTTTTACCTAATCCCCAGTCCCAAGTCCCCAGTCCCCAATCCCAATTATCTTTTTCCAGTATTCAGTTTTGTGGCATAAATTTATTGAATGCGGGTGATATATACATAGCAGCATTGAACCCTAGAAATTGACTTATGAATAACTCCACCTATCAGCTAGATGATTTCGCTTTAACATTGCCAATTTCCCAAACAGCTCGCATAACTGCCCAGCAATTTGCTAACCAGCAACCAAATCTTGAAAAAGCAGAGCAAGTCCGGCTGAATATTTTAGCTGTATGGGTGGTGAATGACTACTTGCAGATGATGGATATTCCTACCGATCTTCAAGCTAGTGACAGTTGGAACCCAATTGTGCGCCTTTGTGGGGATGTCGCTGATTTAGAACTGCCCTCAATTGGCCGTCTGGAGTGTCGCCCTGTCCATCTGCATCAGGAGATATGTTTTATTCCTCCAGAAACTTGGGAAGAACGGGTGGGTTATTTAATAGTTCAATTTGATGAATCGCTCGAAGAAGCAAGGCTGCTTGGTTTTATCCCTAGTGTAGCAACCCAAACAGTTCCTTTAGCGCAACTGCAACCATTGGAAGCGTTTATCGATCGCATCTGGGAACTGCGTCAATCCCCAGCTAATTCATTAGTGAATTTGAGCCAATGGTTTGCTGGTATATTTGAGACTGGTTGGGAAACTATTGAATCGCTGTGGAATGTGCCGGAACTTATGCCAAATTATGCCTTTCGCAGTGTTGAAACTTTAGAATTAGATACCCTCAAACAACCAGAATCAATTACTAAACGGGCAAAAGTGATTGATTTAGGTATCCAAATCCACAACCAACCTGTGATGTTGATTGTAGAAATCAGCCCCGAAAAAGATCGACAAACTAGTATTCATCTCCAATTGCACGCCACTGGAAATCAAATTTACTTGCCACCAGGAGTTCATCTCACTGTTATAGATAGTTCAGGAGCAATATTTCTTGACGCTCAATCGAGAAAATCAGACAACTACATTCAGTTGCAGTTTCGTGGTGAACCTACAGAGCAATTTAGTGTTAGGGTCGCCTTGGATAATACCAGTATTACCGAATATTTCCGAATTTGAAATATGTAACTATCTTCCTTGTTTGTCAGTAATTTATTAAGTGATAATTCATTAATTGAAAATTAAAAATTAAAAATCCAAGCTAGTTTTTGGGGATTTTGAAAAAAATCTGTAGATACTTGTGAAGCTTGCGATCGGACATTAGAACAGGGCACGATCTTGCATGGGGAAATAGCGACGGTTATGGGTAAATTAGTGGCGATCAAATTTGGAGAGGGTAGTTTTGAGCAGGGGTTTGCTGTCACCCTCCAAATTGGTGAAGAACACGAGCGTGCTACAACCGAAATCACTGGGAGGCTCCCTTCATTCCCGGAAATGCCGCTCTATTATAGTCATTGGCAGTCTAGTTATCGGCAGATAGGTAATCGTTATCGCCTCCATGCTGACAAAATGCAAGTGACGAATGTATCGATGGTGCAAGACTGCGAAAACGCTTCTCATATTTTGCGGGCACGCTTTAATACCTGGCTGCGAGCAGAGGAATTTCGCCCTTTGAGGGAAAAATGGTTAGAAAGATTATCATCCAGCGACGAAGTACGGGTAATTTTGCAAACAGAAAATAGCCAATTGCAGCTATTACCCTGGCATCTGTGGGAGTTATTAGAACGCTATCCCAAAGCTGAAATTGCCCTTTCTTCACCATCTTACGATCGCATTCACAAGCCACGCACTCTCAATCAATTAGTCAATATTTTGGCAATTGTCGGCAATAGTAAAGGGATTGATACCCAAGCCGATCGAGCTTTACTGCAACAGTGTAGTAACGCACAGGTGAGCTTTTTGGTAGAACCACAACGTAAGGACTTGACTGAGCATCTCTGGGGAAAAAACTGGGATATTCTCTTCTTTGCCGGACACAGTTCCAGTCAAGGAAATGGCGAAAGCGGACGAATTTATCTGAATAGAACTGATAGTCTTACCATTGGCGAGTTAAAGTACGCTCTCAAAAAAGCCATTGAAAATGGTTTGCAATTAGCTATATTTAACTCCTGTGATGGCTTGGGATTGGCGCGAGAATTAGCTGATTTGCAAATTCCTCAAATAATTGTCATGCGCGAACCCGTCCCAGACCAGGTTGCGAAGGAGTTTTTAAAATATTTTCTCGAAGGCTTTGCCGGTGGCGAGTCTTTATATCAAGCGGTACGCCAAGCACGGGAACGCTTGCAAGGACTTGAGGATAGATTTCCTTGTGCAACTTGGCTACCAGTAATTTGCCAAAATCCGGCGCAGATACCACCGACTTGGGATGAATTAAGGTCTACAAAATCTGAAGATGAAGAGCCAGCAAGTTTACCTTTGTCTAACAAACGCAGATTTAAGAGAACTGTGTTATCCAGCTTGGCAGTTACAGCCTTGGTTTGTGGCGTGAGATTGGTGGGATTGCTAGAAAATCCAGAGATTCAAGCCTTTGATTTAATGATGCGATCGCGCCCCACAGAAGGACTCGATCCCCGACTGTTGATTATCACAATTGACGATGAGGATTTAGCAATTCAAAGACAAAATGGCGAGTCCTTAATTGGAGCTTCTATTTCGGAAAAATCTCTGAATAAACTCTTAGCAAAACTGAATCAATACCAACCCAGCGCGATCGGCTTAGATGTCTACCGTGATTTTCAGGCCAAAGAGCCAGATTTAATTACTCGTCTCCAGCAAACTCAGAACTTGGTTGGCGTATGCAAGGGGAGCGATCGCACAGGAAATATCAAAGGCATTAAGCCGCCACCAGAAATCCCTCCAGCAAATCTGGGATTCAGTGACTTTATTCACGATCGCGATGGAGTTATTCGTCGGCATCTTCTGTTCATGAAGCAAGAGGCGACATCATTGTGTACTGCTGAATATTCCTTCAGTTTACAACTAGCATCCCTTTATCTGCACCCTTTAGGAATTCAAACAAAGTTCACCCCTGAAGGAAATTTGCAGTTGGGTAAGACTATTTTTGAGAATTTGAAGTCTCGTACTGGTGGCTATCAAAATATTGATGCGAATGGCGGTCAAATCTTACTCAACTATCGTTCTTCAAAAGAAATAGCCGAACAGGTAAACCTAAGGCAATTTTTATCTAGTCCAATTAACCCTAACGCCATCAAAAACCGGATTGTTCTCATTGGTGTGACTGCAAAGGGTGATTCTCCAGACACCTGGCCTACACCTTATGGTATTCCTTTAGACGAGCAAATGCCAGGAGTACTGGTACAAGCTCACATGGTCAGCCAGATCCTTGGTGCAGTCCAGGATGGGCGGCCGTTGCTGCGAGCTTGGTCATGGTGGGCAGAGGTAATCTGGATTTGGGGCTGGTCTTTGATTGGGGGAGTCCTAGCTTGGCGCAGGTTTTCTTTACCCTGGTTGGCGTTGGCAATGGGTGTTGCTTCTAGCGTTTTGTATGTAGTTTGCTTTGGTCTGTTAATTTCAGGTGCTTGGGTGCCTTTCGTACCGTCGGCTTTATCGTTGTTAGCTATGGGAGTTTTAATGTCAATTTATAGTAATTCAAAAACAAAAGTGCGGGCGGGGAATGGGGAATAGGAGCAGGGGAGCAGAGGAGCAGAGGAGATGAGGGCACAAGGGGACAAGGGGACAAGGAGATAAACAAAACTCCTAACTCCTAACTCAGCACGGGCTAAACGCCCCGCTTCCGCTAACAGCACTCCTAACGCCCAGTGCCCAATCTAAAATCTAAAATCTAAAATCTAAAATCCGATGAGGTCAGGTTTCTATGAATTCAAATTCACAACCGATAAAGCTGTTTTTAGTAGTAGCTTTTAGCTGTACAAGTTTATCAGTTAGTCTGACTCCAGTACTGGCGAAACCAACCCCTAATCGCTCTGATGCTAAAACAATCCTTGCTCAAGCTAAAACCTTTAATCAACCTCCAATTCCAGCTGGCTCCCCTCCTGGAGGTCGCGTTCGTGGTGGAGCGAAGCGCACCGGGCCGGAGGGATGTCCACTTACTAAACCTGACCTGACTGCTTTAGTCCCCTTTACTCAGGAAGCTAACTCAGTGATTAATGTCTGGGGACAAACAACAGTAGAACATCCAAGTTGGTTTTTCTATGTGCCATATACCAAAGATTTGCCCTATACAGTTGAATTTGTGTTGCAAGATCCAGATGCTAACGAGGTATACAAAAAAGCGATCGCTCTACCGGATAAGCCCGGAGTCATCCGCGTTTCTTTGCCTAGCACTGCTCCCACTTTAGCAGTAGGCCAACAATACCGCTGGTTTTTCACAATTAACTGTGACAAGCAACAGAATGCTCCCCCAAGTTTTGTTGAAGGGGTAATAAAACGAGTTAACCTCAGTCAACCAACAGTCAAACAACTAGAAACGGCAGAACCTCTAAAGCGCTATGCTATCTATGCCCAAAATGGGATATGGTACGAGGCACTGACAACGTTGGCTGAACTGCGTCAAAAAAATCCTCAAGATGCAGCCCTGAAAGCAGAGTGGCGAAATTTGTTAAGCAGCATCCGTTTAGATGATGTTGCCGGAGAACCCATTCTTCCAGGAACACCTTAAACTAGGAAAAAATTTTTAATATAGCAAGGGACTGGGGACTGGGGACTGGGGACTGGGGACTGGGGACTGGGGACTGGGGACTGGGTGAAAAGCCTTTTTGTGTCTAAGTTTTATCGTCTGTTGATGTCCTAACCACCTTGACTGTTGCTATACCAATTTGAAAAAAGAATGGAAAAAATAGACCATTTGTAGAGACGCGATTCATCGCGTCTTGACTTTACACCGATTCATCGATTGAATTGGTATAAGCAAAGATTTGATGTAGAGACGTTGCAATACAACATCTCTACAGTTGTGTTGTTTACTTTGCAGCAGCACTTACTAAACCATTGTGCCTGAGCAAAGCGATCGTACTTGGTTCACGACCCCGGAAAGTTTTAAACACCTCCATTGGATGCTTGCTACCACCGAGTGCTAGTACCGTATCCCGATAACGCCGACCTGTCACTTTTATAGCTTCTTCATTTTCTAGCCCAGCTTCTTCAAAAGCGGCAAAAGCGTCAGCACTTAGTACCTCAGCCCATTTGTAACTGTAGTAACCTGCTGCATAACCACCCTCAAAAATGTGCCCAAAAGAACACAGTATTGAATCTTCTGGAAGTGGTGGTAAAACAGTAGTAGTCTTAGCTATGCGATGACGCACATCTGCTGGAGTTTCATTGCTGCCAGAACGATAGCGGTAATGTAGTTCTAAATCAACACTGCTAAGGTGAATTTGGCGTAACATACCAGTACCACTCATATAATTACGCGCCGCTAGCAGCTTTTGATAATAATGCTCTGGTAGAGCTTCTCCAGTTTCGTAGTGTTTAGCCATACCAAACAAAGTGGGTCGCTCATAACACCAGTTTTCCATAAACTGACTGGGTAGTTCCACTGCATCCCATTCCACATTATTGATACCTGCGGCTCCCGCATAGTCAACCTTGGTGAGCATGTGGTGCAATCCATGACCAAACTCGTGGAACAAAGTCTCTACTTCATAGAAAGTCATCAAACTCGGCTTACTATCTACTGGGGGAGTTTGGTTACATATCAAATAAGCCACAGGCAAACGGATGGCAGTTGCATCATTTTCATTTTTGGCACGATTGATGCATACATCCATCCAAGCACCACCACGTTTTTCTGCTGGACGGCTATAGGGATCTAAGTAGAAGTAAGCGATGGGAGAACCAGTTTCATCGGCTATTTGAAAATAACGGACATCTTCATGCCATACTGGGGCTTGGCCATCAGCAGGGGTTACTGTAACACCAAATAGCCGCTTAACAAGTCCAAACAAGCCATCTAGCACTTGGGGAAGGGGAAAATAGGGACGTAATTCTTCAGCGGTAAAGGCAAATTTTGCTTCTCGTTGGCGTTCTGCCCAAAAGCTGATGTCCCAATGTTTTAAATCTTGATATTCTTCTCCATAAGATGCAGCAAAAGCTTGGAGTTCTTTTAAGTCTTTGACAGCAGCATCATAACTGGCCTGGCGTAGTTCTTCTAATAGTGCTTCAACTGCCTCAACGTTAGGAGCCATTTTACTTGCAAGGCTCAATTCGGCAAAACTCTTAAAGCCAAGTATATCTGCGAGTTCTTGCCGTAACTCCAAAATACGCACAATTAACGGGTTATTATCTAAATCGCCACTAGAAGCGCGAGTGATATGAGCTTTGTAGAGCTTTTCACGCAAATCTCGACGGGTACTGTGCTGCATGAAAGGGCCGTAGCTGGGGAAGTCTAAAGTAATGCGCCAAGGGCCATTTTCTGGTGTGGCGTTCTCTTCTCCCGCTGCTCGTGCAGCTTGAGCGGCTAAACTCACCAAACTTGGTGGTAAACCATCAATTTCTGCTTTTGTTGTCAGGGTTAAGCTAAAGGCTTTCGTGGCATCAAGTACATGGTTAGAGAATTTAGTAGAAAGTTCTGCCAACTCCATCTGAATGGCATTGAAACGGTCTCTTGCCTCTCCTTTTAAGCCAACACCAGAAAGTTCTGCATCTCGAATGGCAGCTTCTACAATGCGCTGTTGGGCTAATTCTAAAGTTGCCCAACTATCACTGCTACGAAGTGCCTTAAAAGCATTGTAGATGGGTTGGCTTTGACCGAGTTTGTTGATAAATTGTACGACTAGTGGCTGTACGATTTCATGAGCTTCGCGCAGTTCCGGGCTATTTTTAACACCCATTAAATGATTTACCACCCCCCAACTCCAGGTAAGCCGTTCTGTCAGCTTTTCTAAGGGTTCTACTAAACCACTCCAAGTCGGCTGTACATTAGCCTCTAAAGTGGCAAGTTGCTGGTCAAGTTCTGCTAGCAACTGATTGAAGGCGGGTACTACTCGTTCTGGTTTAATCTCTGTAAATTGAGGTAAACCAGTGCCTTGGAGTAAGGGATTATCGGAAATAATGGTACTTGCACTCATGATTTTGTGTGAACTGCGAACGAAAAAAAATCATTGTTGATTTTTATTTATATATCTTCTAATGTAACGATCGCTGTGCTATTTAGTATTGCCATTGTGGCAAAAAGCTAAAAAAAACGATAATTCCTCACAAAAGTATCCCGATATAACTATTTTGTTTGGTATTTGAACAACATTGTTGGGGATTGGGCATTGAGCAAAACCTTAGCTAGCCGCTAACAGCACGGGCAAAACCTTAGCTTTCCGCTAACAGCACTCTTGAGGGACATTGGACATGGTTATTCTCTCTCATCACCTTTGTCTTTTTCATTTACTCGGCAGTTCTAGAAATTTCAAGGAAAGTGCCTGAGATAATATAATCATCCAGGCATCTTCTCAACAGGTGGCTAATGATGACCGAAACAGAAAAGGATACAGGCAACTAAATTTATTTATGGAAATTGTGAATTTTGAATTTTGAATTCGGAGCGTTCGCCCTTGGCGTCTCGAAGAGAAGCGACGTGACTAGCCTCTTACCCAGTTCTCAATCAACAGAAGTTTTTTATCCAAGCTCGGATGGTGAACCTTTAGCAGAAAGTTATGCTCATTTATGTGCTTTACTGGCAACTTTAGAAGTATTGAGGCAATATTTGCTGGATTGGCAAGCAACGGTTTTGAGTAACCAGTTTCTCTATTATGCTCAGGATTTTCCAAGGTTACGGGTAGCTGCTGATGTAATGGTGATTTTTAATGTCGCTCCTGGAGGACGGGATAATTACAAGATATGGGAAGAGGGACAAGTGCCTGTAGTAATCTTTGAAATGACCTCCGAGGGTACTAAAAACCAGGACACGGGTTTCAAGAAGACGCTCTATGAACAGTTAGGCGTAATAGAGTACTGGTTATTTGATCCCAAGGGAGAGTGGATTAAGGAGAAATTGCAAGGGTATCGACTGCGAGGTGAGGTGTATGAGCCAATTACAGATAGTCGATGTGAACCTTTGCAGCTGCGCTTGCAAATAGAAGGGCAACTGATTGGTTTTTATCGAGAAGACACTGGAGAAAAGTTGCTGATTCCAGAGGAGTTGGCAAAGGCACTGAAACAGGAAAGATTGGCGAGAGAACAAGCAGAGTCGCAGGTGGAAAGGTTGAAAGAACAACTGCGATCGCTTGGCGTTGACCCTGATATTATCTAGCTATACATTTGCGATCGCATGTGGCGGGTGCTTCGCACTATCACAAAAAGACGCGATCGTGTACTATATCAAACAGGTAAATTGTCCGTCAGCATAGGCGTTAACTTGAAAGCGCAGTTTCAACCGAAGAATTCCACATTTTCAAGGCGTGTAAGCGTACAAATCAACTGACCATCAGCGAGCTTCCTTACAAACCGAAAAAGAAGGCTCCAGATTTGCACATTTGTGATATTATTTGGCAACTCATCTTTTTACTCGTAAAATCGAAGACAAGATCGAGGTCAGTAGAAAAGAGTCCCTAAATTAATGAATACGTTAATCAGTCAGGGTGGAAGAGCTATCACTAAATTTCAGGTGATAGACCGGATAAACGATATAGCTTGGCAAGCTCACCAAGGCAGCGTTGCGGCGATTATTCAGCTATTGAACGAAAAGCTAGCCCAGTCTTGTGTCAGAACTAGAGCCATTTTTTCTGATGGTGTCTTACAAATTCTGTGTGAGGCAGCTAAAGTAGAGCAACTTGAGCAATCTCCCCTAGTAGAACAAATCCAGCAAATTCTTGAGTCTATCGCCCCGCGTCACATTCGCCGTGTTAAAATCAACAGTCGGATTGTTCGAGAACAACAATTGCTGTGGTTAAAAGAAATAGATAGCGATCGCGAAAATCAATTGCTTTGGTCACAGGAAATTACATTAATTCAGCCAAATGTTGTAAAGCAATTAATTAAAGATTTCACAGAAGCTCAAGCTGAACTAGGAAAACCAAATTATCCTAAAACTCAAGTCTCTCGTCCTTTAGTACTCATTAACAAAGAAAAATACAAAAATAAACCTAAAACAAAGATATTAGCAGCAGCAGGTTTATGCTCGCTGTTATTGCTTAGTTGGGTTGTTTATGCCCAGCTAGGTAATAAATTGAAAAACCTAATACAACCAGAAACTTCCAAATCTTTAACTACAGAAAACACTAACGATAGCAAAGCCCAAACACCGTCTCGCGCTCCTAACAATAGCTTTTCTGAGCCTTCTGACGATCCATTTCAAATATCTGTGCGAATTGCCAACCAAGCTTCTGCATCTGGAAAAACAGCTACAACCTCAACTCAGTGGTTAGAGATTGCTGCTAAGTGGCAACGGGCTTCAGATTTAATGAGTACGGTACCACAAACCCACAGCCGTTATCAAGAAGCTAAAATTCGTACTCAACTTTATAAAAAATACAGTGAGGCGGCACAGAAAGAAGCAGATAAGAGCAAATCTTAGTTTTTTCTGATTGGAAGACTTCGATTAGTGATTAGTATTCCAGTAGCGATCAATGGATCGTTTACTTTACTTATCGCGCTTCATCCAAGCGCGTAAAACTAATTTCAATGGCTAACACTTTTCTTGGGGAATAGGAGTAAATTCCCCACTTGATAATATTAGTTATACCACCGAATAGGCGCGAAAGGGTTTTAGATAACACATATTTAATTTCTGAAGATATCTATAAAGAAATCGACCTTATTCCTTATTGTGAATAAAGTCGATTTAATCAGGTGGATTCATTTATGGGGTTAATCCAAAATCCAAAATGTGTATGTTCTCTAACTTATGAGTTCTCCTGTTTCTTGCAGGGAGTGCAAGCGGCGGTAAATACCCTCGTAACGCAAGAGTTCATCGTGGCTACCTACTTCTACAATCTTTCCTTGCTCTAGAACGACAATTTTATCAGCTTCCCGGACTGTGCTTAAACGATGGGCAATAACAATGGTGGTGCAAGTGCCCTGAATCGATCGCATCGCTAGCTGAATTGAACGCTCAGACTCATAATCTAAACTAGAGGTGGCTTCGTCAAAAATCAGCACGTCTGGTTCCACTAACAATGCTCTAGCAATTCCCAAGCGTTGTCTTTGTCCTCCAGATAACCTGACACCTCGTTCTCCCACGACAGTGTAATAACCTTTGGGTAAGTGCTGCACTACTTCATCGACTCTGGCAATTCTACAGGCTTCTTGAACCTGCTCGAAAGTGGCATTCGTTCTGCCATAAGTCAGGTTATCCAAGATAGTACCGTTGAAAACATCTACTTCTTGGTGAACGATCGCTAATCTTCGTCTATACTTACCGACATCCAAAGTGCGAATATCTTGACCATCAATCAGAATTTGACCTGCTTGAGGTTCAAAATATCGCAACAACAATTTCACTAAAGTAGACTTACCAGAACCGGAACGCCCCACTAATGCCACTGTTTGGTATGGCTCAATCAACAAGTTGATATCTTGCAAAACCTGACGGTTGGCATCATATCCAAAAGTGAGGTGCGACAACTCAATTTTTCCAGTAAATTTATAAGGTGATTCTGTCTGGTTGCTTTCTTCTAAAAGACTGGCTGAATCAGATGCAGTTGGCTCTTGCAGAAATTCGTGAAACCGCAGCATGGAAGAATAACGACGGGCAAAAACTTCTGCCAAGCTACCAATAGGTTCTAATTCGGCATAAGCCATGCTAGAAAGAGTTAAGGTCATGACAAAGTGACCGAGAGAAATTCTCCCATTTACTGTTGCTGCTAAAGTTAAACCCAGTATTGCAAACACACAAAACTGAATTACGGTTCTTTGCCAAGTACCCAATATCGTATAACCTTTGTGGATGCGATAATCAAGCACCATTAGTTCGCGATTCAAACGTTGCTTTTGCCGCTTCAGTTCTCTAGCTTCTGTAGCAAATGCTTTCACCGTTTTGATATTGGTGATTAATTCGGAAGTGCGGCTTTCGGTGTTCTCTCCATATTTATCCAGACGAGTTTCGTACCTAATTAGCTGTTGTAAACCCTTCAAGCTGAAGCTGAGAATAATTACAAAGGAAATTAGATACAAAATTGCAATCCGCCACTCAATGAACAAGATAAACACAAAAATCCCCAGTACACGAGCCAGTTTAGGAATCAACTGTCCGGCGATTTCGGGATATGCCCAAGTGTGGTTAGCAACACCTCTAGCTACTCTGCCGGCAATGCGTCCAGGGTTATTTTCATCATAAAATTCTAGTGGCAGAGTCAGAACTTTAGCGATCGCTGTTTCGTTTTTCTCTCGACGCGACCTGAAAGCTATATCCCAATGAAACCAATTGGTTAACCAGGGTTGTGTTGGCGCTCTCACTACGGTGACAACGAAAATTAAACCCAGTAATACACCCAAAGATAGAGTTTTATTAACTGGGTAATTGGTGATGTCCGAAAAAGTTGCGATCGCACTTTGAAGTGGTTTGTCCAAGGGTTGAGCAGATAAAATGTTTAAAATCTGTCCGATCGCATAAGGGACAACCAAATCAATAACTTCGTAAACGCTGGATGCTCCAATACTAAAGAGACTCAGCTTCCAATCAGAGCGAAAGTAATTGACAATATCTTGAAATTTGGCCATGATGCACACCGTCCAAGAGCGCGATCGTAAACTTGGAATTTATATACTACAAACGTGTTACAAAATAGTCAAGAACTAGATGACAAATCACTCTTTGGGAGTAGTTGGTAGTTCTTGAGGGAAAAATTCGAGGCGATAGCGATAGAGAGCAACTGGTCGAGAACTTGCTTTAAAATAATCTGGATCTTGGGGTGAAAGATAGAC
This sequence comes from Nostoc sp. DedSLP04, assembly GCF_034530775.1. Lineage (NCBI taxonomy): Bacteria > Bacillati > Cyanobacteriota > Cyanophyceae > Nostocales > Nostocaceae > Nostoc > Nostoc sp. DedSLP04. The sequence continues at coordinate 18,250 of NZ_JAVRCL010000027.1, forward strand.
AGCAGTAACTTGATCTGCTGCAATCGCCGGATTAGATGTTGAAACTTTATGATAAGCCGTAGTCGATTCTACAGAGTTTAAATAGGGGCGTGAGCCACCTTTAAATAGTTGTTGAAACACTTCTGTGGTGATGAACTTGCCATTAGGGGTAGTTTCTGTAGCACGTGCAGTCACAATAGAAACTAGCTGGCGACTGCTACGCAAAAACGTAATTTGACGATTAGGTGAATCTGGATCTACTTTGACTAATAACACTGCTTCATCCCCTAAATAAGCTCTTGCCAAATTCAAGCTATTAAACGCTCTATCCGCTACTAAATTTGGCGATTTGTAACCTATCTGAGGAAGTATTTTTAACCCAGAAATAGATGGTTGCTCTTTCACAAATCTTACTACAAAACTCACAGGTTGATTTAATTGTCGGCGATTACCTTCAAACCCTGGTGTTACAATCTCTGGTGCTAAAGGCGCAGCTAAATCTACTAATGTACTTGTAACTTTCCAAGTACCAGCCATCCATTCAGGGTAAACCAAATCACCCGAAGCTGGTTGCACTGAAGTTAGTTTTTCCCATTGGGGAAAATTTGCTAACCTTTCAGACAACTCTCCTGCAAAAGCTTCACCACCCCACAACAGGAAAAAAAACAGCAAGCAAAAACTCCAAATTCCCTTCACTACAAGCATTAGCAGTTTTGTATTTAATGTTTATTATTTATCGATTTAAAATTAAAACTTTGTAGTAATATACTTAACCCTACAATCCCAAATTTATGATGACAGCATGACATTGGCACTAGGTATGATTGAAGTTTATGGCGTTCCCACAGCCGTGGAAGTGGGAGATGCAATGTGTAAAGCTGCCCGTGTAACCCTTGTTGGTTATGAAAATACTGATTTGGGACGAATTACTGTCTTAATTCGAGGAGTTATAGGCGAGGTGAATGTAGCAGTGACAGCAGGATTAAAGGCGGTACTGCGAGTTGACGGTGGCGAGGTACTTTCTAATCACATTATTCCCCGTCCTCACGAAAATTTAGAATATATTTTACCAATTCATCGCAGCGTTAATATCGAGCAGTTCAGTGCAGATATCCGATTTCCTCCACCCCTATCAGTTTAGCTGTATTAAATTTCTGCTGGTAAAGGTTCCCAAACTTCACCATACTTCTCTTTTAAACTTTCCCAAGCGTCCACTTGTCCTGGTTCATATTCTCCTGGTTTACCCCATTGTAAAAACAGGCTTAAAGCAGATTCTTGTTTATCATCTAAAAAGCGGATGGCATAGGTTGTAAAGCTACCTCTTTTCGCTTCACCTGTTTCAAATTTCACCTGAGTGATTTTATCCATATTCAAGTGAAACTCAAAGCCTTCAGTATGCATATTCGCATATTTACCTTTAGGCAATTCTGCATAAAATAACTTTTCTATTTTGCCTCGTGCTTCTAATACAGCAGCGCTACTAGTAACAATTAAACGCAACGTTCCAAGAGTCTCGCAAGCTTCTAAAAATTCTTTCAATGTTGTGGTCATTTGTCATTTGTCCTTTGTCATTTGACTATTTTTCGTATTGTTCATAAGCAGCGACAATACGCTGAACTAGAGGATGGCGTACAACATCTCTTTGGGAAAATTCGCAAAAGGCAATGCCTTCAACGTGTTTTAAAATTTGTAAAGCCACTCCTAAACCTGATTGTTGGTGAAGTGGTAAATCAGTTTGTGTCATGTCGCCTGTAATCACCATCCGCGAACGGAAACCCAAACGAGTCAAAACCATTTTCATCTGAGCGGGTGTAGTATTTTGCGCTTCATCGACAATTATAAAAGCGTTATTGAGAGTACGTCCCCGCATATAGGCGAGTGGTGCGACTTCAATCACACCGCGTTCCATTAAACTGGGTACTTTTTCTGGGTCGATGAATTCATAAATAGCATCGTAAAGTGGGCGAAGATAGGGATTAACTTTCTGCTGTAAATCTCCAGGCAAAAAACCGAGTTTTTCACCAGCTTCGACGGCAGGGCGAGTTAAAATTAGCTTTTCCACTTGGTTGGCAAGGAGTGCTTGGACGGCGACAACCACAGCGAGATAAGTTTTACCAGTACCAGCAGGGCCAATCCCAAAGGTGAGATCGCGTTTGCGGAGTGCGTCAATATATTGGCGCTGGCGGAAGGTTTTGGCACGGACTTCTTCACCCCGGCGACTTTTGGCGAGAATATCTCGCTGTAAATCTTGCAGTTCCCCTTGCCGATCGCTATCTATCGCTTGACGGGCTGTTAAAATATCGGCACTGGAAATAGTATTGCCTTTAATCCAGAGGTCTTCAAGCGATCGCACTAATCGAGAAGCCAGATCGATTTGCTTTTCAGTACCAGAAATCACTAATTCCTGTCCGCGTAGCACTAAAGCGGCTCCTGTTTGCCGAGATAGGATTTTGAGATTTTCTTCTCCATCTCCGGCAAGAGCGATCGCACTGGTAATATTCGGCAGCTGAATTGTTAAGGCACCTGCCATAGTATTTCTTAATTGGTGAGGATCTGTATTTGACAAAGGTTAATTTTTCTCGCTAACGGCGAAATTATGCTTTTATTAACTACATTTTGAAAAATTTTTGTAATAAATGAATCGTCCATAAGGGCGTACAGCTTGCCCTCATCCCCTAACTCCTTATAAGGAGAAAGGGATTAGGGGATGAGGGCAAAACTCATACACTCAGAAGATTTCATCTGAAGTTTACACCAATGCAAAGCTATACGCTCCTACTGGTGAAGGGTTCAAAAAAAGATTTAAAAATCTTTTTGCTATTTTCCATCTTTATAAAAATTCTGAGCGGAGGTAACAACAACCGCTCAGATTTGCTCTTTGGTTTTAACCTAGCGGAGGCGCGGTTTAACAATGGGTTTAGGCCCATCATTTCGCGGTTCTCTCTTAGTCGGCGGTGGCGATCGATCTTCAGTGTCTTCATCAAAAGACATACCCTCCCGGCCCGGAGTGGTGCTGCCGTAGATATCCAGGTATGTTGATTGCCCAGCTGCGGCTGCGGCTGCGGCAATTACTGTACGAATTGCCTGAATATTGCGTCCCCCTCGACCAAACACTTTTCCTTTATCTGTGCTTTCAAAGGCGATGCGAACCCAAACCCGGTTGAGGGCCTGAGAAATTTCACAATCGACGCTTAATGTTTCTGGAGATTCCAAAAACGGCTGTACCAAAAACCGAACCAGCTCAACATAGTTGGGGCTAGCTGTTGGGAGTTTTGTTCCGAAATTATGATGCGGCTGTTGCACTGACCTGCTCAAAAACATTAGCTTTTACTAGAATGCGACGAACGGTATCAGTGGGTTGAGCGCCTTGTTGTAGTCGCTTGACGATACCGGGAACGTCTAGTCGCACTTCATCAGTTCTGGGGTTATAATAACCCAATTCTTCTAAGGGACGGCCATCGCGGCGAGCGAGGTTGTTAATGGCGACAATGCGGTAACTTGCTTCCCGCTTTTTACCGAATCGTTTCAAGCGCAGTTTGATCATGGTTGAAGAATCATTCTCCTGTAGTTAGATATTAATTAGCAACTAATTGGTGAGGAAGTAACCTAAATCTGGCTGCTGCCGATAAATTAAGGGTTAGTTTCCTCTGCTAATAAATTCTGAGGTCGAAATGCTAATTTTAGCACTGCCTAGCATTTGCTGCTATTTGTCATTAGTCATTTGTCCTTTGTCATTGGTCATTAGCGAATGGCACGATTGTAAAGCTATAAGCTTTACCCTAACGGGTTAAGAGCCTGGAGGCGGAGCCTCCAGTGGCTTGACCAGAGGCAGAGCCTCTTGGAATACATTCCCAGTCTGAAGACTGGAAACGAGGTGACACAAGCCTTTCGCCTTTTCGTTACTGCCATTCGGTCATTAGCAAATTACCAATGCCCAATGCCCAATGCCCCATGCCTAAAGATTGCCAAAGCCTTTTTTCTTTTTATCTTTGGGTTTTTTCTTTTTTGTGGCTGAGGCACCATCATAACCTCGCCATCCTGGGGCTGCGGGACGATTACCAGCACCGGCGAAGGCGTTGCCCATACCGCCGCCACCGCCGAACATTCCCGGCATTCCAGGGAAGCCGCCTTGACCCATTTGCTGCATGAGCGATCGCATTTTTTGGAAATCACCCACCAGTTTGCTGACATCTGACTCTCTATAGCCTGAGCCAGCAGCAATCCGCCGCCGCCGACTGGGAGAACTGGCTAATAAATCGGGGTCGTGGCGTTCTTGGCGAGTCATGGAGTTAATCATCGCCTCACAGCGCTTTAACTGGGTTTCTCCCTGTTTGAGTTGATCGTCTGAAAGCTTGTTCATCCCTGGGATCATCTTGATCAAGCCTCCCAGAGAACCCATGTTCTTTAGCATCCGCAACTGCTTGAGAAAGTCAGTAAAGTCAAACTTTGCTGACAAAATTTTCTCCTGCATTTTCTCAGCATCAGCTAAGTCAAACTCTTCCTGGGCTTTTTCTACCAAAGTTAGCACATCGCCCATTCCCAAAATTCGGGATGCCATGCGATCGGGATAAAACGGTTGCAGTGCCTCGACTTTCTCACCCACGCCCACAAATTTAATCGGCGCTCCCGAAATCTTTCGCACCGAAAGCGCAGCACCACCACGGCTATCACCATCTAACTTGGTGAGAATTGCCCCAGTAATTCCAATCTGTTCGTGGAAGGTGCGGGTAAGATTTGCGGCCTCTTGACCAGTCATCGCGTCCACGACCAGCAGAGTTTCATGGGGTTGGACGGTTGCTTTGATGCGGGCTAATTCCGCCATCATATCTTCGTCAATTTGCAGACGACCAGCAGTATCAATAATTACCGTGTTGACACCTTCTGCTCTGGCGCGTTCTACACCTTGCCTTGCGATTTCTACGGGATCGGCGTCGCTTCCTAGTTCAAATACTGGTACGTCAATTTGCTTACCCAACGTCACCAACTGGTCGATCGCTGCTGGGCGATATACGTCTGTCGCCACCAACAAGCAGCTACGCTCTAATTTTCTCAGATGTAAGGCTAACTTAGCGGTAGCTGTGGTTTTACCAGTACCTTGCAACCCAGCCATCAGAATAATAGTAGGCTGTGCCTGGGCTTCTGCGATGGGAACATTTTCTTCTCCCATCACCTGCACCAGTTCATCATGAACAATTTTGATGAACTGTTGGTCAGGTCGCACGCCGGTAATCACCTCGGCTCCCTGTGCCTTGGCTTCGACTTCGCTAATAAAATCTTTTACTACCTGGAGATTGACATCTGCTTCCAACAGGGCGCGGCGCACTTCGCGCAATGCATCTTGAATGTTGGATTGAGAAATTTTGTCCTGTCCCCGCAGTTTTTTCCAGGCGGATTCTAAACGGTCAGATAATGCATCAAACATAATGTAATTACAGGTAGTTCGCCAATGGGGAATTCTAAACCGCCGATGAATGCGATCGCGAATTTCCGCTAAAGTTTTAACGTGCTATCTACCAGCTTAGTATTTTTCACCGCGACTGTAGCAATCAGATACGGATTGGGGATTGGGGACTCTGATGATTGAATATTGCCTACTGCTGCGATCGCTAGTTCGTAATATTATCAGTTAGGTAGCTACGGTAGCCAAGATGTCGCAGCGAATCAAAGTATACTCATACTCGATTTACCACTCGTCAAATTCATATATTGGTATCGCTCTTGCTGAAAAAGCATTGCAGGGTTTACCTGTTGATATTGAACGACGACCAATCTACATACCAAAGGAGCGAGGTATAAAGATAGTTGATTTACAAGGACGAAGTGAAAACGCCCTGTTATCGTCGTATCACAAAGAAGATTGTCTACGGTGGGCAAAAAAGTACGGCATTGAAATTCGGCTCAAGGAGTTTGAAGAATTTGGTCGGTGGGTAAAACGCTGGGAGAGAATGAAGTTTGGCCGCGAAGAACTTCCTGCAAGAGCGTATTACGCGGCTTGTGGAACTGGGAAGGAGCATCTGCTTGATGCCGCGTTCTTTCGAGCGACATACATCGATCTTCTTGATGTCAACGATGAGTCTGTGATTAAGAAAGTTGCAGATGATGTTGGGTTGAATGGCGATCGCATTCTTGAGTTAATCTACGGGGAAGCAGCAAAACTTGCAGCAGTGGCAGCTTTGGCAGAATACGAACAGTTTGGCTGTCCCGGAGTCCCAACTTGGGTAGTTGAAGGTGAGAGGTTTTGGGGAAAGGATCGTGTTGATTGGGTAACAGAAAAGGTAAAACAATTATGTAATACTGCTGTTACCAAAACAGTAGTGAGTGCTGAGTGATAATTTTTCAGGTGAGTTGGAAAAATCATCACTTTGCTTCTTTGTTTATTCCTGGTCTAACTCCTTGACCTGATACCAATTTTATATGAGGCTACACATTATTTTGACCCCTCCCAACCTCCCCTTACCAAGGGGAGGTGCCGCAGGCAGTGGGGTTCTTTCTATGCGCCTTCATAAAGAATTGCTATTAGCTAGTTATTTTTTAGTTGTTACCTGACGAATCGGCAACTCAATCACAAAGTCTGTACCTTTGCCAAGCTCAGATTGGCAGTATATTTTACCGTTGTGTTTTTCTGTAACTATCTGATAGCTGATAGACAGTCCCAAACCTGTACCTTTACCGACAACCTTAGTAGTAAAAAATGGATCGAACAGTCGAGAGAGGACTTTTTCATCTATGCCGAGTCCGTTGTCGGCGATGCGAATGACAATCCAATCTTTATTGAGCAGGGAGGTAGAAATTCGGATTTTGCAGGGGTTTTTTGCCAGTGCTTCAGAAGATTCCTTTGTGGTTCGTTCTTCTAGAGCATCAATGGCATTAGACAGCAAATTCATAAATACCTGATTCAACTGACCGGGATAGCATTCTATTAGAGGTAAAGTACCATAATCTTTGCTGACATGAATGGTGAGGCTATCAGCTGAAGGCTTCAAACGGTTTTGTAAAATCATTAATGTACTGTCGATGCCTTCGTGAATATTTGCTGGTTTGAAGTCAGCTTCGTCTAGGCGCGAGAAGTTCCGCAAAGATGTGACAATTTCCCGAATGCGTTCAGTGCCGACCTGCATGGACTGGAATAATTGAGGTAAATCCTCGACCAAATACGCTATTTCGGCTTTTTTGAAGAACTCTTGGATTTCTGGTGCGGCATCAGGATAATGATGCCAATAAAGTTGCACATAGCGAAGCAATTCTTGCGTGTATTGATGAGCGTGTTCTAAGTTGCCGTGGATAAAATTAATCGGGTTATTAATTTCATGGGCAACTCCCGCCACCAGTTGCCCCAAACTGGCCATTTTTTCAGCGTGGATAATTTGCATTTGGGCAGTACGCAGTTCATTCAGTGCTTGAGCGAGTTGATTCGCTTCTTCACGAGTTTGACCCAGCAAACTAGATTGTTGAAATAAGTTGGCTTGACGCAGCGCTACACTGAGTTGAGCCGCCACTTGAGTGACAAATTCCAATTCCGCTTCTTCCCAATGACGTGTATGGGTGCATTGGTGAATGCACAATAACCCCCACAGTTCATCCCCTTCCATCAATGGCACAATAATCTGTGCTTTGACTTGGAATCGCTCAATCACATCCAGATGAGGTACTTTCGAGCCAACGCTGTTGACATCAGATATTACTTGCACTTGCCCTTGGCGATATTGGGGTGCGTATTGATTGCCAAAGCAATAGTCTTGCACCTTCACAGCGAGGGCAGAATCGAACTTGGGTAAGACATCTTCAGCAATAAATTCACCACTGCAAAAACCAACATTAGGATCGAAGCGGAAAATGCCAACTCGATCTGTATTTAGCGATCGCCGCACTTCCTGTACTGTAGTCTTAAGGATCGTCTCTAAATCTAAAGATTCCCGAATTTTGACGACCAAATCAAATAAAATCCGGCGCTGTTCAGCCGATTGTTGCAGTTCATCAGCGCGAGTTTGAATTTGAGTCACCATTTGAGAACTTTGCAGTGCCACTCCCAGTTGGCTAGCAACCTGTCCCAAAAATTCCACTTCCACACTATCCCACTGGCGCGGTGCGGAATGTTGATAGGCAGCCAGCAATCCCCACAAATTCCGTCCTACAAAAATTGGGGTTAACGCATAAGCGCGAATCTTGAACTGCTCCAAAATCTCTAGGTGACAGCGCGAGTGTCCAGCTTGATAAATATCCTCTACAGCAAAATTTTCGTTGTTGCGGTAGCGTCCGCCTTTGGTTTCTTGAAGGTGGGTATCTTCCCAAACGAGATTTTTGCCAAAGGGATTAATACTGTCCCACTGTGCCTCAACCATACCAAAATTACTGACGAATTCGCCACTCCAGTCTGGATTAAAGCGATAAACGCCAACCCGCTCAACTCGCAGCAGTTTACATACTTCTTGGCAAGTAGTTTTTAGAATTAAATCAATATTTAAAGAGGAGCGAATTTTCCCAACCACTTCAGTTAATGCTCGTTGCCTTGCGATCGCATCTTGTAGGGCAGAAGCCTGTTGTTTTGACTGAGCCAAATTCTCGGCTTGCTGAATCGCGACTCCCAATTGTGCCCCTACCTGTCCGAGGAACTCCACTTCGTAATTTGCCCATTGACGCGACCCAGAGTGTTGATATGCTGCTATCAATCCCCACAGTTTTGGGCCGATGAAGATGGGCGCTAAGGTATATGCCCGAATCTTAAATTGCTCCAGAATATCAATGTGACAACGCGAGTGTCCGGCTTGGTAGATGTCGTTGACAACAAAACTTTCGTTATTGCGGTAGCGTCCACCTTTCGTTTCTTGGAGGTGGGTATCTTGCCAAACGAGATTTCTGCCAAAGGGATTGATTCTATCCCACTGCGCCTCTACCATGCCGAATTGGCTGACAAATTCACCGCTCCAATCTTCATTAAAGCGATAAATTGCTGCCCGCTCTAACTTCAGGAGTTTGCAGAGTTCCTGACAGGCAGTATCTAGAATAATTTCAGTATTTACAGAGGAGCGAATATTTCCTACCACTTCCGTCAACGCACGTTGGCGTGCGATCGCATCTTGCAGTTCTGCTGTGCGTTGTTTGGTTTGTTCTAGGGTTTCTGTCTGCTGCATTGCTAGGCCAAGATGGCTGGCAGCTTGGGCAAAGAATTCGACTTCGTGAGGATACCATTGCCGAGGAGCGGAGTGTTGATAGGCTGCCAGCATTCCCCACAATTTTGCACCAATAAAAATCGGTGCGATCGCATACGCCCGAATCTGAAACTGTTCTAATACTTCAATATGACAACGAGCGTGCCCTGCATCGTAAATATCAGCTACAGCAAACGGCTCATTTTTGCGATATCGCCCTCCCTGAGTTTCTTGCAAATGTGAATCTTCCCAAACTAAATCCTGTCCAAAGGCAGTCAATGCATCCCAAGGATGTTCTGCAAAGCCCAAGCGATCGATAAAACTACCACTCCAATCTTCATTGAAGCGGTAGATTGCAACTCGCTCAATCTTCAATTGCCGACAAATATCTTGACAAGAAGTCGAACAGAGAGATTCTATATTTACAGATGCGCGAATCTTAGCCAGAATCCTCGCCAATATTTTTTGATATTGAACCGTTAGCTGTAGCTGTTTGTGACACTCTTGCCGATCTAAATGGTTCGACGCTTCATAACTGTTCGTTGTCATAAAGTATAAAGGAAATACACTACCTGCTTTCAGTATTCCCTTGTTTATTTGTAATTGCTCAACTAGTCTTGGTTAATGGAGAGTCTTGATTAATTGTACCTTCCAGTATGGTTTTTAGTTTCTGGATTTCCTTTCATAGTTCTATTAGTAAGGCTTCTATTGCCTCGTTCGATAGTTGTTTAAGGTCAGGCAGTTTTTCTATTTATTCAGTTAATCTCTATTTCAACCTCTTGTTAATAGTGTTGAGCAATTACAAAATCAATTCATAATTAATTTAGGTATAGAGCGGTCTAATTTAAATTATGAAAAATAGAAAACTGGTAAGTATTTTGATTCAGAGACACCGGAATTTTTCCGTAGTGTAAAAATTACATAAAGAACTCATATTGATTGCGTTAAAAAGCTCAGTATAATTCAAAGAGTCTTCTTACTCTTGCCTTTTGCCTGCAAAATCAAGTTAGTTCTCCAAATCAAAATGGATTCTTATATTTCTCTCTTACTGCTAACAGAATTCAAAATATAGAGAGCCTACCTGCTACTCAAGGTGTAATGAACACTAAGGGCGCACAGCTAGCTGTGCGCCCCTACAAATCACCTATATTGCAACCTACAAAAGTTTCAGGTTATGAAATCCAGATTACTTAGTAATGATTTAGGTTAATGCCAGCTTCTTTTGCCATTGCTTCTAACCCATTAATTTGTAGGGTTTTAATTGCTTTGGTAGACAACTTTAATCTCACCCAGCGATTTCCGGCTTCCCACCAAACCCGCTTGTCTTGCAGATTAGCGTGCTGAAGGCGTTTAGTACGGCGGTGGGAGTGAGAAACAGAAAAAGCGTTATTTGCCTTCTTACCAGTTAATTCACAGCGACGGGACATAGCTACTATCTCCAGATTGTTATTTTAATACAGCCTTTCCATTTTAGGTCTTAGGCAGCAGAAGTGGGGAGATGAGGAGGGGGAGCAGGGGGAGCAGGGGAGGCAGAGGGGCAGGGGAGCAGGGGAAGAATAACTATTAGTTATTGAACCAATGCCCAATGCCCAATGCCCAATGCCCACTCACCACTACTTACTCGCTTGTTCCGTCAGCTTGGTGAGTACCTCATTCGATCGCTCGACGAAGGATTTCATTCCCTCAGCGTCAAATCCTTTCTGAGACATCAGCGCTAAATCGTAGACGTGTTGACAAATCAAGTTGACTAACTGATCTGTAGACGATTCACCGTTACCTTGAATGATACTACCTTGGTTAATATTTGCCAGATTTTGAATTAGCGGGTGAGCAGTATTCACCAGCAAAATGTGGTCTTCGGGAAACTCTGCTGACTGCTGCTGCATCATGGCGTTCATTTCTCGCAGGCGGCGGAGAATCTCTGGTAAAAGCACGATCGCAGGTGGTGTACCATGAGGATCGTCTGATTTCAAAGCTTCGGTACGGATGTTGAGTTTGGGTTTGTTGAGGGATTTCTCAAATAACTCTTTGATCGTCTCACTCCGAGTTTTATTCGTCTTGGGATCGACAATTTCCTTATCTTTATCTTGTTCCAGCAGGGTATTATCTAAATCTGAGTCTACCCGCGTAAACTTCACATCCTGATATTCCCGCTCTAGGAAGTTGATAAAGTGAGTGTCGATGAAGGAGTCCATAAAAAGGACTTCCAAGCCTTGATTTTTGTGCAGTTCTATGTATGTAGATTGGGTTGCTTCATCGGTGCTGTAGAAAACCCGATTTTCGTTGCGTTCTTTGTTGCGTTCTAGATACTCTTTCAGCGTAGTATAAGGAGCGCTGGGTGCTGAGTCAGAACTGGGTGAAGGAGTGACATCTTGCCAAGCATCGCCGTCTGAAGACTGTACTTCAACGACTGGAGTTTCAGCAGCAACTTTTTCTGTCAACTTGGCGGTGGTGCGGAAGACAATGATATCTTCGATTTGTTTTTTGAATTTCTCGTCGTTGAGAACGCCGAATTTTACAAAAGTGCCGAGGTCTTTCCACGCGCTAATGTATTGTTCGCGGTTGTCGCGGAAAAGTTCTTTGAGGCGATCGCCTACTTTTTTGGCAATGTAGTCACCAATTCTCCGCACGGTGCGATCGCCTTGCAAGGCACTCCGCGAAACGTTTAGGGGAATATCAGTACTATCAATTACACCCCGCATCGGCATCAAAAATTGCGGGATAATTTCTTCGCAGTTGTCGCTAACAAAAACTTGATTGCAAAATAGCTTGATTTGCCCTTTGGTAACATCTACATCCGGTCGCATTTTCGGGAAATACAGAATCCCGTTGATGATAAAGGGATAGTCTGTATTTAGATGTACCCATAACAATGGTTCTTCCTGGAAAGGATACAGGTAGCGGTAAAACTCTAAATAATCTTCTTGAGTCAGATTACTCGGAGACTCTCGCCACGGTGCTTTTTGCTTATTTATTACTTCGCCATCTAGTTTAATCGGGACTGGCAAAAAGTCGCAGTATGTCTTGACAAGATTCTTAATTCGTGCAGATTCGAGAAATTCTTCTTCTTCCCCTTGCAGGCTGAGAATAATAGTAGTACCGCGAGTTGTCCTGGGCGATTCTTCTAGGGTGAAAGCTGGAGAACCATCACAAGACCAGTGAACCGCCTGTGCCCCTTCTTGATAGGATAAGGTATCAATTTCTACCTTTTGCGCCACCATAAAAGAAGAGTAGAAACCAAGACCGAAGTGGCCGATTATCGGTTGATCTGATTTGCCTTCATACTTATGAATAAATTCTTCAGCACTAGAGAAGGCGACTTGATTGATATATTTCTTAACTTCATCTGCGGTCATCCCGATACCGTTATCGGAAATTGATAGAGTTTTCTTATCTTTGTCAATGGCAATTTCAATTTCTGGTTCGCCGATATCTCCAGCATAATCGCCAGCGCGGGATACCATTTTTAGCTTTTGGATGGCGTCTACAGCGTTGGATACCAGTTCCCGCAAGAATATTTGGTGATCTGAGTAAAGCGACTTCTTGATGATCGGGAAAATATTCTCAGTATGAATACTGATAGTGCCTTGTTCTAGCATAATTGGTAATTTTCGATGTTAGTATCTGAAACGATGATAGTAGGTAATACAACCTAGCCATCTGTTTTCCAGGATAAACCCGGAGAACATAGAAGGGTATGATACCAATTAGGATTTTAAAAGCATAGCTGAGGCGATCGCTCGTTTTGTAAGCATTGTTTGCCGCCATTTTCTGATTCGGATTCCCCTACTTCCGACTCCCCACTCCCCAGATTGCTGTTTAAGTATTACTAAAATTCTTCTCCAACACCAAAAAATAATGGTATGGATAAGTGGGATCGATAAATTCTTGCTTAACAGTTAACCCAGCTTTGGCAACAGAGTTTAAAATCCGCGTTTTCGGATAACCTTTTAAACCCATTTCCCAGCAGTGTTCGTCACAGACTGGTGTTGTACTCCAGAATTTTGGCACATTGAATAGTAAATGCCTTGGTCTGCCGGAGAAAGAGGTTTTCACTTGAAACGAAAGGTATTGAGTGCAATAAGGAATTGAAATCACCAAAAATTTCTTGGTTGCAATAGCAAGTTTTCTCAATGCTTCTTCTGACTGTTCATAGGGAAAGTGTTCCAGCACTTGAAATAAGACAATCGCATCAAATTTATCTTTTGGCAATGAAAAATCTGTAGTCAAATCCAAAATTATTTCTGGTTTGAGGCTGGGGTCAACATCAGCAGTGGAGACGTTATATCCATTATTCTTCAAGATGTCTGTTAACAGAGAATTAAAAATCCCAATTTCCAGAACGTTTTTTACCTGATTACCCAGCGAAAAAATTAAACGCAACTGGTGATGGTAACTGATAAGGCGATTTTTTGATAAATATTCTGAATTTCTAATATCTAACGAGGTGATGAGTTGCATAAATAAGCCTACCTAAGCTGAGAGATTAATAAATTTGGTGGGTATACAACTACAGGATTCCCGGAACAATCATCAAAGTAACAGTACCTTGTTTCGTTTGTATACACTACATCTCCTAGAAGGCTACGGTACACACACATCTTGGTAATGAAGCCCAAACCTTGGATTTACCCCCCTTAATCCCCCCGATGTATTGGGGGGAAATATCCGGTTCTGCTACTTACTAAGGAGAGAAATATCCAGTTCTCCCCCTTAGCAAGGGGGAGTTAGAGGGGGTGAGAAGGACTTGTATACACACCGTAGCCTAGAAGAAGAGAGGCTTTGAAGGGGGATTTTTCAGGGCAAAATATCACTAACACCAAGCGTATTACTTTAACGAGTAGGATTTTACGCGCTAAAGTATTTGGCTAACGGGTGATAGGTAATAATCGCAGTGGTAGACTGTTCTGGATAAAGTTGTTCGCTTTCATCCATATACAAGTTAATCCTGTCAGTCTGCAATAACTCCAGTTGCTTGTATTGGTCTTGGATATTTGGACAAGCTGGATACCCAAAACTATACCGCGAGCCACGATAGCGTTGTGCTAATATATCCCGAATATTATCGGGTTCCTCAGCAGCAAAACCTAACTCCCGGCGAATTCTGGCGTGTGTCCACTCAGCTACAGCTTCCGCCACCTGCACCGCCATACCGTGGAAATACAGGTAATCGGTGTATTGATTGGCAGCAAACAACTTTTGAGCGAACTCTGTGGCAATTTCCCCGACAGTCACTGCTTGCATTGGGAAGACATCAATAATTCCCGACTCCTTCGGTGCAAAGAAATCTGCTATGCACAGCCGCCTTAAAGACTTTTGTCTGGGAAACTCGAAAGTTGCAATCTGTTGTGATTGACTTTCTGAGTCATATATATGTAGAGAATTCCCCTCGGCTTGACAAGGGAAATACCCGTAAATTACCTGGGGGTGTAACAGATTCTCCTCAATAATTCGCTGTTTCCAACTTTCTAAAACTGGGTACACTTTCTCAGCCAAGAAAGCCTGATATTCTTCCTTAGATTGTTCCTTTGGTTTGCGGAATTGCCACTGTCCAGCAATCAAAGCTTGTAAATCTAAATGCCAGAATATTTCCTCAATGGGAATATCACTAGGCTGCAATAACTTCGTTCCCCAGAAAGGCGGTGTGGGACGTTCAATATCTATTGCCACAGCTTCGGAACGCCTCGTATCTACTACTTTTGGTTCAGCAGATGTTTCTTCAGCAGTTGTCGCTTTTGGTTCTTTGTGGCCATTAGTCGAAACTTCAGCAGTTTCAACTTCGTTCAAAAATCCCTGCAAATCTTCCCAGTTATTAGTTGCCTTTGCTGGCATTAATTTATCCATGAAGTGCAAGTCAGAAAAGGCATCTTTGCCATAAACAACTTTACCTTTGTAGGTATTTTGGCAATCATCATAGACAAACTTGGGAGTTAACGCCGCACCACCTAAAATCACAGGGACACTAATTCCCTTTTCGTTGAATACCTCCAAGTTCTCTTTCATGAAGGCGGTGGATTTTACCAGCAAACCACTCATGGCAATACAATCAGCTTTATGCTGTTCGTAAGCGTTGATGATGTTTTCCACCGGCTGCTTAATCCCCAAGTTAATCACCTTGTAGCCGTTGTTGGACAAGATGATATCCACCAGGTTTTTACCAATGTCATGGACATCGCCTTTGACTGTGGCAATGATAAAGGTTCCCTTGGCATTGTTACCCGATTCTGATTTTTCCATGAACGGTTCGAGAAACGCCACCGCCGCTTTCATGGTTTCCGCAGATTGCAAAACGAAGGGTAACTGCATTTGTCCAGAACCGAACAATTCCCCGACAACTTTCATGCCATCTAGCAAGAAAGTGTTGATAATTTCTAAGGGGGGATATTCTTCTAAGGCTTTTTTCAGATGTTCTTCTAAGCCGATGCGTTCGCCGTCGATGATATGACGCTTGAGGCGTTCTGGGATGGGGAGACTTTCATCTAAGGAGCGATCGCGCTTAGTTGTCACCCCAGCAAACGCTGTGGTAAGCTCCCCCAAGGGATCGTATACGCAAACATTACCCTCAAATTTCCGCTCGTCATAAATCAACTGGCGACAGATTTCTTGATGGCGTTCTTCAATCTTCGAGAGCGGTAAAATTTTGTTAGCGCTGACAATGGCTGCATCCATTCCCGCCGTCGTCGCTTCGTGCAAAAATACCGAGTTCAGCACCATCCGCGAGGCTGGATTCAAACCAAAGGAAATATTGGAAACACCCAAAATCACATGACATCCAGGCAATTCTTGACGAATCCGCCGGATAGATTCAATTGTCGCTTTACCGTTTTCTCGGTCTTCTTCAATCCCGGTGGAAATGGGTAACGCTAGGGTATCAAAGAATATTTCTGTGGGTGGTATGCCATATTCTACAGCTTGACGGTAAGCGCGTTGGGCGATCGCAAACTTTTTGTCTGCTGTCCGCGCCATTCCATCTTCATCGATAGTACCAATGACTACACCAGCACCATATTTTTTCGCTAACTCCAGCACCTTCAAAAAGCGCGGTTCCCCATCTTCGTAGTTGGTGGAATTCAGCAAACACTTACCACCGGCAACCTTTAAACCCGCCTCCATCTTTTCCCATTCGGTGGAGTCAAGCATTAAAGGTAATGTCACATTATTAACAATGCGCGAAACTAATTCGTGCATATCGCGCACGCCGTCACGTCCCACATAATCGACGTTGACATCAAGGATGTGTGCGCCTTCTTTAACTTGCGCCCTCGCCATTGAAACGAGTCCATCCCAATCTTCGGCGTTTAGCAAATCGCGGCACTTCTTGGAACCACTGGCGTTGAGACGTTCACCAACAATCAAGAAGGAATTATCTTGATCGTAGGGCTGAGTGGTGTAAATTGATGCTGCTGCTGGTTCTAAACTTGGTTGTCTAACTTTTGGCTTCAGACCTTTAGCTACTTCTGCCAATTGTTGAATGTGTTCTGGACGTGTCCCACAGCAACCCCCGATCACTTGGACACCCAAATCTTCAACAAAATGCATCAATGACATCCGTAATTCTAACGGTGTCAAGCGGTAGTGCGCTTGACCGCCGACGTTCTCAGGTAAACCCGCGTTGGGTATACAGGAAACGATAAAAGGTGAATGTTCTGCCAGATACTTGATATGTGGTTTCATCAAGTCTGGGCCTGTGGCGCAGTTCAGACCGAGAATGTCTATTGGGTAAGGTTCCAAAATTGTCAGCACAGCACTGATTTCTGAACCAACCAACATTGTGCCCATGCTTTCCATTGTCACAGACACCATCAACGGACGGCGATCGCCCTTCTTAGCAAACACTTCTTCAATAGCATTCAGTGCCGCCTTAATTTGCAGCACATCTTGGCAAGTTTCCACCAAAAATAAATCGACACCACCATCCCACAGCGCCTCTGCTTGTTCCGCAAAAGTAGCTTTCATGGTGTCAAAGTCAATATGTCCCAAGGTAGGGAGTTTCGTTGTCGGGCCGATGGAACCTGCCACAAACCGGGGTTTTTCTGGCGTGGAAAATTCCGCCGCCACACGCTTGGCTAATTCTGCGGCTGTCTTGCTGAGGTAATAGGCTTGGTCTGCCAAGTCATATTCTGCCAGCACCAGGGATGTACTACCAAAGGTATCGGTTTCAATGACATCAGCACCAGCAGCGAGAAAGTCGCGGTGAACCTTAGCCACAGCTTCCGGTTTTGTGTGGACTAAGTATTCGTTACAACCTTCATACTGTGGGCCGCCGAAGTCTTCAGCAGTGAGGTTTTGGGTTTGTAAGTTGGTTCCCATCGCCCCGTCGAAAACGAGGACTGGGCTATCTGGACTACGCAGGCGTTCAAGGAAAGAATGAGTCATATTTTCCTAGAATAAATGAGGATATCAAGTGAGTCTTGTGATACTCGACTTACTTTATTATTTTCCAAGATTGTGATATTTTCGGCATCTTTTCATAAAGTCTGTTTTGCTGAAACTCACCATTGGCTCATTTTGACCTGATTTATCAAGGTTGACGACGGCAGAATTATGCAAAAGCGTCCTTATATCATGTGGCTTGATTGCTTATTAGAGCCGAAGAACCCCACCAAAGATACGCTTTGTCTCCTCTCCCCTTGCTAAGGCTACGGTTTACATACAAGTCTGAAATAGCTTATTAACCAAGCTTTTACCCCACCCTAACCCTCCCCTTATAAAGGGGAGGGAACTGGATTTCTTATTTCCCCCCAATATATCGGGGGGATTAAGGGGGGTAATTTACCGAGCAACGAAACGCAACCTACATTGGAGTTATTTTTTAGGCAAAACCTACGCAGTATTGACACAGGTGGGATTTAACTGATTCTACATATAGTCAGATGAAATATTTCTGCCAAGTTTCTTATCTTGGGATCACAGCTTAGAGTTGTTACTCCGTTCAGCTCAAAGATGGAAAAAACACTAGGAGTATAACTTGAGTCTTACTATGGATTTAAATTCTTTGTTCAATCTCAATACATTTATTGAATTATTACTGGGGATTAGTTTGAGCGCGGCGGCTGGCTTTCGAGTATTTGTACCACTGCTAGCATTGAGTGTGGCTTCAGTTTTTGGACATTTAGATTTGCCAACTAACTTTGATTGGGTGGAAACACCTCAAGCTGTAATTGTTTTTGCAGTCGCTTGTTCGCTAGAAATTATCGGTTATTACATTCCTTGGTTGGATCATCTGCTGGATGTTGTTGCCACTCCTGCGGCATTTATCACCGGAACAATCGTCACAGCATCTGTTGCTCCAGAGATGAATCCACTGGCGCAATGGACATTAGCTTTAGTTGCTGGTGGTGGAACCGCAGGATTAACTCAGGGATTAACGAATATATTGCGGATAAGTTCTACAGGCGTTTCCGGTGGATTAACCAATCCAGTTGTGTCAACCATTGAGTTGCTTATTGCGATCGGACTGTCTGTGCTGGCGCTAGCTTTACCAGTGGTAGCAGGAACGATCGTGATTGGTTTTCTAATAATAGCTATTCAAAGAATTTGGAGTTTCTTCTTGAATAAACCATCTTCTCAAATTAACGAAACCGTTTCTCCATCGAGAGACTTGGGATAAATAGTTATGGATTTATTTTAGAACTGCGACGCCGAATAATCCGTCGTAGACATCGCAATTATAAAGCGATCGCAGTAATTTATAATTCCAAGGCCGCTATTAGACAAAAATTCACCTGATTAATTGTCTCAGAGGAAAGAGAACCCAGCTTTCTGAGAATCATAGATTTATTTAATGTAAAAATTGACTCACAGCGAACTACAGACTCAACTCTAATACCTGCACTGGCAATTTCATCGCCCGTTATTAAGTATTGCGTCACAGTTAAAGGGCGATTAGTGTTGGAAGTACAAGGCACAACCATCAAATCATCAAGAATTTGATTCAATTGATTTGCCGAAATTACAACAGCAGGGCGAACTTTAAACTGTACCAATCCGGTTGAAGGCATGGGGACTCGACACAACACAACATCACCGCGCTGTAAGTTCATCAGCAAATACTTCGTCGTAAATATCATTTTCAGGGCTTACCCAATCCTGATAAGCCTGAGATTCAACAGCAGGATTAACAGATTTTTCGCCATTCTTGAAAGAAAGAGCTAAATCAAGTAATGCTGATAACTGCTCATCATTCAGTTGTTCAATCAGACTTAGAAGTTCTTGACGAATATTCATGGAATTGCCGACTGCTAACTATATTCAATGTATGCCATAAAGCGATCGCCTGTAGCTTTGGTGATGCGACACCGAATAGCCCGTCGTAGATATCGCAATTATAAAGCGATCGTAGCCGTAGGGTGTGTTAGCACGAAAGCGTAACCTTTAGATACTCGTCGATG
>NZ_JAVRCL010000027.1:37865-94396 GCF_034530775.1 Nostoc sp. DedSLP04
AACCTCAGAGCTTTGTCGATGAACCTCAGAGCTTTGTCGATGAACCTCAGAGCTTTGTCGATGAACCTCAGAGCTTCGTCGATGAACCTCAGAGCTTTGTCGATGAACCTCAGAGCTTCGTGAATGAGTCTTTGAACTCCGTTAACGAGTCTTTGATACTCGTGAATGAGTGAATGTAATTGCGAGGTTAGCGATGTCTACGACGGGCTACGCCTACCTGAGCTATCCGTAAATAATAATCCACAATTAAAATCGCCGCCGCCTGAAATTATTGAGCAGGGAACGCAGGGGATTTTGAACTATCTTCGAGCCAGGTTAGAAGCTAAAGAATAATATCTTTCTAAACTGCTAGTAGTTGGTGAAGAGAATGTGGGTAAAACATCATTAACAGCGCTACACGATGAAGATTTTCACACCCACGAATCCACTACCCACGGCATTGAAATTAAATAGCTTTTAACAGCACTATTGCAGGGATTCTCAAGGTATATTTGACTAGAATTAAGGTATTATAGCGATTATTATTTGGATA
The DNA here is from genome assembly GCF_034530775.1 of Nostoc sp. DedSLP04. Taxonomy (NCBI): domain Bacteria; kingdom Bacillati; phylum Cyanobacteriota; class Cyanophyceae; order Nostocales; family Nostocaceae; genus Nostoc; species Nostoc sp. DedSLP04. The sequence continues at coordinate 38,398 of NZ_JAVRCL010000027.1, forward strand.
CTATAAGCGGTAGGGGGTTTACAGAAGTGCGCCTCTACAACTGACACGCCAGTTTAGCTATAAATTAATATCTACGGTTTTACGGGTATTAGAAAAATGAAGTTTACAGACTGGGTGACTAGGGTGCTACTAATCTGGCTGATGTTCGCCACTTTAATTGTAGTGCTGCTAATTGGACGAGCAACAAAAATACACAACAATCCGACAACCTCCCGTGCAGCCAATCCACAGGTTACAGCTTTCAGTAAATATCCCCAGGCGCAATTTCAATCAGCGAAAGAGCCAGAGAAGAAATTTCAAAATGTTATCAAGTCCCCAGTCAAGACTAACCAGCCTGTCGCAAGATACATAACCACTCAAGCTTTTGCACAGTACAGACCTAATTATCAAGTTGTCTCAGTCGATCCAAGTAACTACGGTGAACGTTACGCTCAAGATGTTAATGGCATTCCTCTCAGCAACCAACCAATTATCGTCATCCATGAAACTGGTTATTCAGCTTCTAGCGCCATCAATTTCTTTCAAGTAGCCCATAACGATGAAAGTGTGCAAGCAAGTTACCACGCTTTAATCAAGTTAGACGGAACGGTGGTTTATCTAGTACCGCCAGACAAGCGGGCTTTTGGTGCAGCTAACTCTGTGTTTGAGACTCCACAGGGAGTGGAAACTGTGCAGACTAATCCGACTTTACCCGCGTCTGTGAATAATTTTGCTTATCACGTCTCTTTGGAAACACCGCCAGATAGTTATGACAGTGGCAGTCAACAAACCCATAGCGGCTACACGGAAGCTCAATATCATTCTCTTGCTTGGTTAATTGCTCAAAGTCAAGTCCCAGACGATCGCATCACTACGCACCATTTAGTAGACCGTTCTGGTAAAAAAGTTGACCCGATAAGTTTTGATGGTCAGAAATTTCTGAGCTTACTTAATACTTATCGTCAGGTTAGACCAGTCTATCGAGTCAGCAAATAATTCAGATGAATAAGAGATCCCCCAACCCCCTTAAAAAGGGGGCTTTTTATATCCCCCCCAATTTATCGGGGGGTTAGAGGAGATCAAGTTTTCACGTTTTTGGGTGCGTAAATCCTATTTAATTTTGAATTGTTAACTTGCTCAAGAAGGCGCGATCGCGTCAAAATAAGAGTTAAGACGCTGTAATCTAACTTAACAATGACCACAACGCAGCTTGAGCAAATTTCCCCTCAATTAACACCGCCAAATGAGCGGGGATATGAATACGATCTGGTAATTGTCGGCGGTGGGATTATTGGGTTAACTCTAGCCTCTGCTTTAAAAGATTCTGGCTTGAGTGTCTTACTAATTGAGGCGAAAGTAGCATCTGCGGCGGTAGCCAAGGGACAAGCTTATGCAGTTCACAAACTTTCGTCGCTAATTTATCAAGGAATTGGTGTTTGGGACAAAATGTTACCTCAAATAGCCAAGTATTGCCGAGTCCGTCTTTCGGATGCCGATCACCCCGATGTGGTGGAATTTACCACAGATGATATAAATACAGCAGAGTTGGGTTATGTAGCGGAACACCAAGCGCTATTGCAGCCGTTGCAAGAGTTTGTCCAAAATTGCCCAAATGTGACTTATTTGTGTCCGGCGGAAGTGGTAAATACGCAATACCAGCAGAATATAGTCGCCATCGAGATAAAAATTGCCGATCGCCTCAAGACAGTTCGCAGCAAATTAGTTGTAGCAGCAGATGGATCGCGATCGCCAATTCGGCAAGCGGCTGGAATCAAAACTTCGGGCTGGAAATATTGGCAATCTTGCATTGTCGCCTTTGTCAAACCAGAAAAACCCCACAATAACACCGCTTACGAAAGATTTTGGTCTAGCGGCCCTTTTGCGATTTTACCTTTACCGGGGAACCGTTGCCGCATTGTCTGGACAGCCCCCCATGAAGAAGCAAAAGCTTTGTGTGCTTTAAATGACGAGCAATTTTTGGCAGAACTAAGCCGCCGCTATGGCGATCGGATGGGGAAACTGGAATTACTCGGCGATCGCTTTGTTTTTCAAGTACAACTCATGCAAAGCGATCGCTATGTTCTCCCGCGATTGGCATTAATTGGTGATGCGGCGCACAATTGCCATCCCGTCGGCGGACAAGGTTTAAATTTGGGTATTCGGGATGCCGCAGCTTTGGCGCAAGTAATTCAAGCAGCGCACAAAGCGGGTAAAGATATTGGCGATATTCAGATTCTCAAAGGTTATGAACGCTGGCGCAAGCTAGAGAATCTGACAATTTTAGGTTTCACCGATTTGTTAGATCGGATGTTCTCTAATAATTTCTTCCCCGTGGTGGTAGTTCGTCGCTTGGGTTTATGGTTCTTGCAGCGAGTACCTATATTAAAAGTATTTATGCTGAAATTGATGATTGGCTTAAAGGGGCGGACTCCAGAATTAGCAAAACGATAAAGTTTGAGAATGCGATCGCTGATATGTTTACTTTTTAAATTTGCAAAAAGTTTGCGATCGCCTGCGGTAATGGCAGAATAATTACAATCAACAAAGCCATTGCCAGTAACCCCCAAACGTCACGTTTGTTATCCAATTCAGTGACATCATTCAGTGCAGGTTCATCAATCAACGGCATAAATAATAAGATAATCGCCCACACCAAAAATTCTTCCCGAACTAAAGAAAGTAACAGCAACAACACACGAGCGATTTGACCAATTACGATCGCAGTTCGTTGTCCAAACATTGCATGGACAATGTGACCTCCATCTAATTGTCCCACAGGCATTAAATTTAACGCTGTGACAACTAGTCCTAAAAAACCTGCTACTGCAACTGGATGCAAATCGAGGGCTGATGTTGCTGTTAACTGACTTCCCAAAGCTAACTTCGAGAGTATAGCCAGTAAAATTGAATACTTAGGATTGAGAGCATCAGGATTTAAAAGTCGGGTTTTTTCAGTCAGGGAAACTATATCAGAATGAGCCAAACCCCATATTAGTAGTGGCAAGGTGACAACAAAACCTGCAATTGGCCCAGCGATACTAATATCAAATAAAGCTTTGCGGTTGGGAATAGGACTACGCATTTGAATAAATGCGCCAAAAGTTCCCAAGAAGAAAGGCACGGGAATAAAGTAAGGCAACGTCGAGCGAATCTTGTAAAATTTAGCTGTTAAATAATGCCCAAGTTCGTGAGTGCCCAAAATAGCCATCAGTCCTAAAGCATAAGGCAATCCCTTGAATAGGACATCTGGGTTAGATAGAAGTTTGAACAAAGATCCAATTTGCCAGATAGGCGGCAGAGTAACACCAGTATTTTGCACTCCCACCAAGGTAGTAGTGATCAAAGTAGCTACTAGCAGCATCAGCGCTAATCCTGGTCGAGTTAATCGTTCCTGGTTGCGTCGTGGTGTATCTGTCTGTTTCGCAGCTTGAGTGTTGGGAACTAGGACAAAGAAAGGTTTGCCATTGAAGCCTTCTTGAAAAATCAGCAAGAAGCGATCGCCAAATTGTGCTTCAATATTAGTTTTAATCTGCTGGTAAGCGTTGCTAGCTTTAGTTCGCAACTGACCACGGCAAATCACAGATTGTGGACGATACTCAATATTTTGAACGTAGTATACAGACCAAGGAAAACAATTTCGCAGTTGAGTTTCTTCGGCTGGTTCAATGGGACGCACTATTGGTTCTGGGATAGGCTGGATAGTCGGTTGTGATTCTGAGGCTGGGGTTTGGGCTTCGTCTGTCTGCGTATCTCTTGGTACTTGACGCCCCCATTGAAACAACACCCAATACAAGACTGTGCAGACAAATACTGACCAGAGGATCAGCCCTGGCGGTGGAGGTTGTTTCGCTCCGTAGATGAGCGTCCATCCGCTCAACAGAAATGCTGGTGTCATTAAAACCAGCCACAACAACCATACTGGTGTGCGGGTGATGCGAGCAACGCTGCGCTGCACCATTAGATAAGTAGCAAGCCCCAGCAGGAGGATAAACAAAAACCAAAATGCCATGTTCTCTTCAGTAATTTTGACAAAACGCCCCACCAGTAGCTTCAGCACCATAGCATTAACTACAAGGCAGACCTCAAATCCCAATTTTTTTTCACAACGGTTAACAGTGCTGGTTAACGCTCAAGTTGCAATTCTTGAGAATTTCCGCACTGTCATCAAATTGTCCACAACTCCTCAGTTTCGGTTCTTTGATTATGTGCCCTTTACCTCAACAGCCAAGTCATACAACTAAGCCACCACGGGCTGTCTTCCCGGACGAAGTTTTCAGCGGAGGTTCTCTGCAATCGGACTTCGCACAAGAGAGCATTTTTGCCTTTCCACCCAATCGGGACACATTAGGGGGAACCTCTTATTTTATTGTAAGAAATGAAGGCAATATCCTCATAGATTGCCCTGCACTAGAAAAAACAAATCAAGATTTTTTAGCAGCGCATGGAGGCGTGCGTTGGTTATTTGTCACCCATCGCGGTGCTATTGGCAAGACTGCTGAATTTCAGCAAGCTTTTGGCTGCGAGGTGCTGATTCAAGAGCAAGAAGCGTATTTATTACCAGGCTTAACCGTAACTACCTTTAGACAAGAATTTACTCTTGATGCAGCTATGCAAGTGATTTGGACACCAGGGCATTCTCCTGGCTCATCTTGTCTATACTACAGCGAACTTGGGGGTATATTATTTTCTGGTCGCCATTTACTCCCTAACCAGCACGGTCAACCAGTACCATTACGGACAGCTAAAACCTTTCACTGGCCAAGGCAAATTCAGAGTCTTCGATTATTGTTAGAACGTTTTACACCAGAAACTCTCCAGTATATTTGTCCTGGAGCTAATACAGGATTTCTTAGAGGTAAGCGAGTTATAGATCGAGCTTATCAACACCTCGCCTCTCTGAATTTACCAGGTTTGCTGGGGATACAACCATTTTAGAAGTCGTATGGCTATTGAAAACCGCAAGGATGAAATTTTGTCAAGACAGCAGTTTTCATGTATTTGAACCATACCTGTCGTAGGGCACAAGGCCTTGCGCCCTACTAATCAAGATTTAGGTTGAGCGTGAGTGCAAGGCTACAACAGCTCTGTGATAGAAAATAACCGTTGTCGGTCTATTTGGTTGAAGCTTGATTTTTTCAGCGTAGAAAGCCTGTTGACATCCACCGCGCCGTGAACGGTCGGGGATTCCTAAGACTCACGACTTAGGTTTCTGTTTCTTTCCCTTACGGGTTTTTTGCAACTGCCCTTCAGCCTTAAGGCTGTCAGGTCTTATATTCGCTCCACAGACTGAAACTGCGAGTCCCGCAGCCAAAATATTCTTACTTGCGTTAATATCCCGATCGTGACGTATGCTGCATTTTGGGCAATCCCACTCTCTGATATTCAGAGGCAGTTTATCAACAATGTATCCGCAGTTCCCACAACGCTTAGAACTAGGAAACCATCGGTCAATCTTGACAAAAGTACGACCATACCAATCGCACTTATATTCAAGTTGTCTGACTAATTCAGCCCAGCTAGCATCACTAATAGAGAAAGCGAGTTTTTTATTTTTCACCATATTCTTCACAGCCAAGTCCTCAATAGCAATCGTTTGGTTTTCACGTACCAATCGAGTTGTCAACTTGTGAAGAAAATCATTTCGTGCATCACTTATTTCGGCATGGATCTTGCCTACTTTAAGCCGAGCCTTATGGCGATTATTAGAACCTTTCTGCTTACGAATTAACGCTTTTTGTGCCTTACTCAATTTAGCTTTTTTTGCCTTAAACCTCTTGGGATTAGCGATCTTCTCACCTGTACTTAAGGCAACTAAACTGGTGATACCTAAATCAATGCCAATAGAGCTAGTAGATTTAGGTAATATGCAGATTTCTACATCTACTAATATTGAAACAGTCCAGCGTCCAGAGGGTGAAAGTTTTACTGTAATCGTGGATGGTTCCGCACCTTGGGGTAGTTGTCTGCTCCAACGAATAGCCAATGGTGTCGGACTTTTAGCAAGAAATATTTGCCCATCTCTAAACTTAAAAGCTGCCTTGGTAAATTCAGCATTACCCCCGTTGTGTTTTTTCTTGAAGTTCGGATATTTAGCCCGTCCTGCAAAGAAGTTGCTAAATGCTGTTTGCAAATGTCGCAAGCCCTGCTGTAATGGCACGCTGCTAACATCATTAAGAAATTGTAAGTCATCTTGCTTTTTCCAATTAGTCAGCATTGCTGAAGTTTCAATGTAACCAACTCGTTTCTGGTCTTCATACCATGCTTGTGTCCTTGCGGCGAGAGCGCGGTTATAGACTAAACGAGTACATCCCATCGTTTGCCGAAGCAAAGTCTCTTGCTCAGGTGTTGGATAGAATCGGTATTTGAAAGCTTTTTGTGTCATTCTTACATTATATTCGATATTCTGTAAGAACAAAAATTAATCAAAGCACTGACCGTAAACGGCGGGGTTTTAAACCCATTTTTCTGATAATAATATTGATACCGCTCTGGTTCCGCTTCTGGATCGGTTTGTTGCCAGAGTTCCAAAAAGTGACGATAGCGTTTTTCAAGCATCACTAAATCCATACAAGCGATCACAGCTTGAACCACTTGCGGAATAAGCAACTAGCAAATGATTTAGCTGAGATAACTAAGATTCATGACAGCCTTAATCACTAAATCTTTGTACTTCTTCTATGGAAAAATTACGCTGTTCGTTTAACTCCAGATATCGCTGTTTTTCGGCTGGAAAAGCCTTACCATAGTATTCATATCGCTCCGGTTCAGCTTTCTCATCACTTTGTTTCCATTGTTCCTCTAAGTGACGGTAGCGCTTTTGACTCATCACCAGTTCCATACAAGCGATCGCAGCTTGAACCACGTGCGAGGTACGCAATATTTCTTTCTTGCTTTTCTCATTTAGATGAAACAAATGGGAAACTAATTCCAATTCCTCTGCCAATTCTAGATATCTGTCTTGCAGATTTGATATTAAATTTATATGCTCCACCTTAAACTCTAAAATCTGTTGCCACAAAAATCGGTGATGAGAAAGGCTAAATTCTAAATTTTGCCCCTCTAGTTTGTCAATAATCGCTTGACGCTGTTCGGGGCAATGTAGGTAAATCTTCAGCAATAAAGCCTCTGCCAGTTCTAAAAGACTGCCTCCAGTAAGAGCATTTCTTTGATTGACGTTTATAGACTGCTGCTTGCGTAAAGACATTGGCTTACGGGAAGTGGCAACTGGCGCAATCTGAGTTAAAAGATTTTCTACTCGTAAGGGTTTAAGTATATCATCTCCAAAACTGAGTATTTCAGCACACTGGTCAATGTAATAGTCGCGTGTATCAATATTATTAATGTTTTTTAATAACTTTACTAGCTGTTTGGAGACTTGCTGAAAATCAGTAGCCTGTTTTAAGTCTCGGTCTTGAATAATTTGCTGAATCTGCCAGTCTAGCCAAAGTGGCGCATTTTTTAGCAGTTCTCCATAATCTTCTGGAGTGTGACTATGCAAGTATTCATCAGCATCTTTGCCATCGGGTAAATTGAGAATTTTTAGCTGAACTTCGCCCTTGTATGCGAGTTCGGCAATTTCACCAATCGCCCGTTCTGCGGCATTGATTCCAGCTTTATCAGCATCAAAGTTGAGTACTAATTGTTTTGATTCGGTGTAGCGTAATATTAATCGGACTTGTTCTAAGCTTAAAGCTGTACCGAGTGAGGCGACGGCGTTATTAATACCAGCAGCGTGGAGAGCGATCGCATCAAAATATCCCTCCACCACCACGGCTCGATCGAGTTTAGAAATACCATCTTTGGCTCGATCGAGGGCGAATAAGGTTTTACCTTTACTAAAAAGTTCGGTTTCGGGTGAATTCAAATATTTAGGCTGTTCATCAGTCAAAGTTCTCCCACCAAAGGCAATAACGCGCCCTTGGACATCACGAATGGGAATCATCAAGCGATCGCGAAATACATCATAATACCCACCACCTTCCCGGCGTGGCTTAATCAATCCCGCTTTTTCCAGTATTTGCACTGGGTAATGTTTATCATCCACTAAATAACGATAAAGAGTTTCCCATCCTGCAGGAGCATAACCTAAACCAAATTGCTGTATAGTTTCTTCTTTGAGTTGGCGGTTAGATTGCAAATATTCAAGTGCCTTTTGTCCTTGGGATTGTCTCAAGGCGTGTTGATAAAACTGTGCTGAAGAAGCGAGAACTTCATATAACTGCTCGCGCAAAGATAGCTGACGCTGTAATTCTTGGCGTTGTTCGGGTTCGAGAGTTTGTATAGGTACTTGGTAACGCCGTGCTAAATCCAGCACCACATCAGCAAAAGAACGCTTTCCCAACTCCATAACAAACTTAATGGCATTTCCCCCAGCTTGACAGCCAAAGCAATAGTACATTTGCTTGGTTTGGCTGACAGTGAAACTGGGAGATTTCTCATCATGGAAAGGACACAAACCAACGAAATCTTTCCCGCGTTTGCGTAAAACTACGTATTCTGAGACGACATCTACAATATCAGCTCGTAGTTTAACTTCCTCAATTGTATCTGGGTGCAAGCGGGGGATTTGCATATCTTAGTTATTGGGCATTGGGAAAAGGTGACAGGTGAGAGCGAATAATCTGTACCCTGTAACCTATTCCCATATTCTTCCGATCAATATGTATTGATCTCATCTCAATATATTCAATATATATCGATCTCATCTCAATATATTCAATATATATCGATGTCAGCGAATAATTTGTACCCTATTCCCTTCCGCAGTTCCTAGCCCCTAGTTTCTAGGCATTGGGTATTAGGGAACTCCAAAAAATAAATTATCCAATTTTTGGAATCAAAACGACTTTTCCTCCCCCTGCTCCCTGCCCTCTGCCCCCTGCCTTAAAAGCGATGGGATATTTTTTTATTTGGAAGCCCCTTAACTTTGGAGAAATACCAAAGGACAAATGACTTTAAAGTTCTGATAGCTATTATATTCTTGTTGCCAGACCAAGAATGATGTATACAATTGCTTAAACTTAATTTTATCAGAGGAAATACTGAAAATGGGGCGTATTTTTATATCAGCAGCTCATGGAGGCAAAGAAGCGGGAGGAATAGACCTAGGTGCGATCGCAGGTGGTACAAGTGAAGCAAAAGAAATGATTTTGCTGCGAGATTTGATTGTCACGGAACTGAGAGCGCGGAGTTTGGAAATTTTAGCGGTTCCTGATGACTTAAGCGCCGCCCAAACTATCTCTTGGATCAATTCCCGCGGCCGCCGGGGTGATGTCGCCCTAGAAATTGCAGCTAATGCCGCTAACAGCCCTTCTGTGCGTGGGGCTAGCGTTTTCTACATCACTAATAATAGCGATCGCAAGAGCAATGCTGAACAGTTACTAGTAGGATTGTTGCGCCGCGTACCCCAATTACCGAATCGGGGAGTCAAGCCAGATACAGATAGTGGATTGGGTAGTTTAGCATTCTGTCGTCAGACAACGCTGCCAGCTTTGGTAATACAAGTGGGGTTTCTCAGCAATCCAGAGGATCGGGCTTTGCTGCAAACTCGTCGCCGCGATTTTGCTTTGGGAATTGTCGATGGATTGGTGACTTGGAGTCGTGTAATTGACCCCACTCCCGGAACTCCAGCCGAAGTCAATTATCCACCTATTAATATTAATATTAATGGACAAAGTTACACCGAGCAAGGAATTTTAGTTAATGGGAATGCTTACATCCCCATTGATTTAGTAGACCTTCTCCGAATTGACCTTTCAAAAGCGGCTAATGTCAATCGCATTACCTATCACAAAGTAGTTTATGTCAAAGCAATCGAACTGCGAGATTTTAATGTTGCAGTTAATTGGGATGCGGCGACGCGTACTGTTAGCTTGCGCTCGAATTTAGTAGTTTGCCCCGGTCAATTTTCGCGGGTAATGTCGAACGGTAATACTTCCGAAGTACAGTTACAATTATTTTTAAGAAATAATAATGAAAATGCTATAACAAAGTTTCCTGACATCCCCAAACTTTATCGGGAAGAAACAGGTATAGAGGGAGTGAACTATGATATTGCCTTTTGCCAAATGTGTGTAGAAACGGGATTTTTACGGTTTGGTGGTGATATTAAACCTGAGCAAAATAACTTTGCAGGCTTAGGTGCGATCGGTGGCGGTTCGGAGGCTGCGTCTTTCCCAAGTGCAAGAATTGGAGTTAGGGCGCACGTTCAACATTTGAAAGCTTACGCTAGTTTAGAACCTTTGGTACAGGAAGTAGTAGATCCCAGATTTCGTTTTGTCACACGCGGGATTGCGCCATTAATCGATCAGCTATCAGGGCGATGGTCAGCAGATTTAGATTATGGTACAAAAATTTCAGCAATGCTTAAACGATTATATGAATCAGCAGGACTTCTTTGAGTATTGAGTAAATTATTCCAAGTAGGTCTGCGTCAAAATTTGTAGTTGGAATAAAGCAAGAAGCAAGAGGGCTTTAGCCTAGTTTATCTTTGTTTACCGGGGTATTAACTGCTTACTCCAACTGTTTGCCGTTCTCGTCGTGCGACTTCTGCACGTACTAAAGGTATAACATCACGCCCATAAGCGATCGCATCCTCTAAAGGATCGAAGCCCCGAATCAATAAAGTAGTCACACCTGCATCGTAATAATCAACCAAAGCCTCTGCTACTTGTTCTGGTGTACCTACTAGAGCAGTAGTGTTACCTGCCGCACCAGTAGCTGCGGCGATCGGTGTCCATAGACGCTTATCATAAATCTCATTTTTGGCGGCAAAATCTAGCAGACGTTGCGATCCTACCGCCTGTGGTCTAGCTGGGGTAGCTAATTTTGCGCCTCCTCGTAACTCTTGAATTCGCGCTAAAATACTATGTGCTTTTTCCCAAGCCTGTTGTTCTGTAGCACCAAGAATCGGTCGCAGAGAGACACTGAAGCGAATGGAGCGATCGAGTGGTAAGGCAGCACGCACCTCTGCAATTCGTTCTTTAACTGCGGCAATTGGCTCACCCCACAAGGCATAGACATTACTGTGTTTGGCTCCTACCTGTACGGCTGGCCCAGATGCACCACCAAAGTAAAGCGGGATGTAGGGCTTTTGCAGCGGCTTGATCGCAGAGAAAGCATCCTTGATGCGGTAGAATTCACCTTCGTAATCAAAGGGAGTGTCGCTTGTCCAGACACGACGAACAATTTCTAAATATTCATCGGTGCGACGGTAACGGCTGTCATGATCTAGCCAGTCACCATCTCTTTGCTGGTCAGCATCACTGCCACCGGTAATAATATGTATTGCGATCCGACCGTTGGTAAAATGGTCAAGGGTAGCTGCTTTGCGAGCTGCCAGAGTTGGTGCCACAAAACCCGGACGATGAGCAATTAAAAAGCCCAATCGCTCGGTTGCTGAAGCAGCAAAACTAGCAACAGTCAAACCATCAGGGCTACTAGAACTATAGCCAATCAATACTTTGTCAAAGCCTCCTTCTTCATGGGCTTTGGCAAATTCACGAACATAAGCTGGATCGATGATGTCATCGCCCAGACCACCTGATGCACTATTTAATTCCGAAGTCCGTTTTGTCCGAATCAATCCAATAAATTCAATGGGCATAATTAATTATACTAAAAATGTTGGTAAGTGAAAGTAGAGAGCAGGGTAGGATGTTGATTTTGTACATTTTCAGGGGTTAAAAATTCATCCACAATCCTTTCCAATCCTTGCTGAGTAAAATTTGTAGTGGGAAAAGTTATTTTTCGCGTTCTTTAAGTAACAATTCATTTGTGCATCAACCCAAGCCTGTAAATTTATGTGGGAAAAGTTATTTTTTGCGTTCTTTAAGTAACAAGTAATGAGTAAATACCCATTACTCATTACTCATTACCCATTACTCATTACTCGATTATTGACCAATGCCCAATCCCCAATCCCTATTTCCTAATACCTAATCCAATAAGTCTGGTTGGTCGTGGGTAATTTCATCCCATAAATACTGGAATCCACCCCAGCCTGCTTGGTGAGTACCACCGCGTTGTTGGATCTTTAAGGCGATGTCGTGGTCAATCAGGATGGGTTTTCCTACGGCTTCTGCTAGCAATTGCGCCTTAGCGGTATCCTCTAACCTGATGTACCACCAAGCGGCTTCATCCACACTCTGCCCTACGGTCAATATTCCGTGGTTGCGTAAAATCGCCGCTTTGCTCGTTCCTAGTGCCTGGGCAATGCGTTTTCCTTCGCTTGTTTCTAAGACAATGCCTGTAAAATCATCAAATAGAGCATGATCTTGGTAAAAAGCACAGGAATCTTGGGTAATCGGATCGAGCAACCGACCCAAAGATGACCAAGTTTTGCCATAGAAAGAATGGGCATGAGCCGCTGCAATGACATCGGGGCGGGCTTCGTGGATTTGAGAGTGAATGGCAAATGCTGCTTGACTAACTTTGCCTTCACCTTGGACTACCTGACCTTGACTATTTACCAATATCAGGTCTGATACGCGAATGCGACTGAAGTGTATCCCAAAGGGATTTACCCAAAAATGATCGGTAAGTTCGGGATCGCGGGCAGTGATATGTCCTGCCAATCCTTGAGCAAAACCCAAACGCGCAAATACCCGAAAAGCTGCTGCCAAGCGTTCTTGGCGATGGCGACGCTCTGATTCAATGGAAACGAAGGTCGGTGGCTGAAAGGGATTGCTGGGGCGGACGAGAGAAGTTTGCACCATAATTTTCAACTCCTACGTATGGATTGGGTAGACCTACAGCGTTGCCTCACTGCTGCTGAAAGCCTCAAGGTTTGTCGATAGAGATCGCTTCACCATTAAACTAGCGATAACAATAAAGAATTATGGCTCGGTGGGCGATGCCTACGGCGGTAAACTACGCAGTTTTTATCGCTGCAAAGACGTATTGTTCAATCATGTCCAGTGGACAATGCTACACATAACTTTTGGCTAATAACCGTAAATACGTTACTAATTTACTGATATCAGCTTTTCAACTACCTATTGACAACAAATTTATTAACTACAGTAGTGTAAAAAACTACTGTAAGTCAATCAAATTACAGTAGTTTAAACTACAATGAAACTACCACAGTTCATTTAAATAAGCAAGCCAAATATAGAGTTCTGCTAGAAAATATACTTGAGGAGACTGTTGTGATTTGTTAAGCTGTGGAGCGATCGCTTGGTTTTTTCGGTTCTCACATATCTCCTTTATATTCTTCTAACAATTGCGGAATGTGATCGTAACCATCTACACCGATAACCGCAATAATTTTCGGGCGATGTTGTTGTAAGAACTTTTGGAAAGCTTCTGCCCCGATTTGTCCTTGTAAAATTGTCAGTAATCCTGCTGCTTGACGCCACTCATTAGAAGCAATTTGCTCTAAAAGATACATTCCCAAGCAACCTGTATAAACAGTTTTTTCAGAATTTTGCAGATGATAATAAGCTTCTGCTAAATAAGCTAAGTTCCGCCCTTGGAGATACAAATCACCGGAAACTTGCGCTGTTTTAAAACCATCTTCCAGATATTTAATTGCAGTTTGGTGTTCTCCGATTACTAAATAGGCAATTCCTAAGCTGCTGACACATAAGGCTTTACTTTGCAGATCGCCTAATTTTTCTGATAATTTTAAACCTTGTTCCAAATAATTAATTGCGGCTTCATAGGTTTCGGGTTCTAAGTTTTCCAATTCCTGAGCTTGCATGACTTCGCTGTAACCCAAATTTACCAGCGCGTTTGCTTCTCCTGTGCGATCGCCTGCTTGCCGACTCAGTATTAATGCTCGTTGACTGTAATTAATTGCTTCAGCATAATTTTGCTGTTGCACGTAGGTACGGCTGAGATGGTTGAGATTGGCAATTTCACAGGTGCGATCGCCTGCATTCCTGGCTATCTCTAGCGCTTGCTGATGAAAATCAATGGAGCGCTGGTATTGTCCCAAAGCACGCTGAGAATAGCCTAAAAGGGTCAAAATCCGCGCCTTTTCCTGAGTTCCCTCACCTCGTCGCAGTGGTTCATCTAAATAATCTAGGGCATCTCGTAAATAAGTGCCAGTAAAAGAGGCAAAAATCCCGCCGTAAAAGGGAAAATACGGACGCTGGGCAAAGGTTCGCAAAATCTGGAGCATGATTTGAGAACAGGCATCGCTGTATATTGTCCCAATGCTCCTAAAACCACTTGCTAATTGACTCCAAATCACCGCAAAGGTCAAAAAAGTGGAAATGGACAACTTTGGCCCAGCCTTAATATCGTAAGCTTGTTGGTCAAACCAGCTAATTAGTCCCCGTTGCAAGAACTGTAAAATTAATGCCATTTCCACCCAATCTCTGAGGGTAATACCACGCTGTCGTTTGGCAAACTCAATTGCGGATTCTTCCCTAGCTAAAGTGCGAAGCAGTGCTTGGGGTAACTCACTATTGAGTTGTTTTGCCCAACTTGCCCAAGGGCCGCGTTCTCCCGGTACACCGCCAAACCCCAGAGATTCTTTTTGCTCGTACATCCAACTGAGCAAGTTGTCTTGCAATCGCTGCCAAGAAGCTAAACCACGGGTAATCCCTTCGGAAAATTGTTGTAAATCAGCATCTGCCTGGGCAAATTGCTGCAATGCCTTGGACAACTGCTGTAACTGTTGTAAATTTAGCGGATACTTCTGATTGGGGTCAGTAACTCGGATAAATGTCGCTAGACGCTCGGCAGGGGTGGCTGTGGTGATTTCTGTAACTGCGGAGGCGATCGCTTCTGTTGCTTTGTTTTGCTCTTGCCAGCGTTGCCATTGACTTTGAATGGTCTTAATGGCTCTCAAAGAGCGAGTCGCCTTGGCTTTCTTAAGTTCGTCTTTTTCGTTATCTACTTGGCTTTGGAGGGAATTCAGGCGATCGCTCAAAGCTAGCTCAAAGACTTCCCCTGTACCGGAAGAGATTCCTTTAAGCAGCATTTGATACACCTGTTCTACAGAGCTAATTTTGCCCTTGAGGGTGGTTTCGACAATTTCATCGATTAAGGCAAGATAGCGATCGCTTAATGGCAGAGAGTCTGGCACTTTGGCTACTAGGAGAATGTCACGTCAATTCTAATTCTAGTCTTGGCTGCACAGCTAGGGGAAAGAATTAGCCACTTTTGGGCAGTCATGGTTATAACAAATGCAAAATTTAGAAAAATTTATTTAGCGATTTGTTATCATTCCTTGAGTGATTCGCTTTTTAACTACGCGATAAAAAAATAATGGAATGCCTACAATATAACGGTCTGCTAAACGAGTAGGTTCAGTAATTAAGCGTGTTAACCACTCCAGACCATTATCAGTCAGCCAACGCGGGCCGCGATATATAGAGTCAGTATAAAAATCTAGACAAGCACCTAAAGGTAAAAATACAGTAGTTTCAATTTTATTGAAGTTATCTAAAATCCAGCGTTCCTGTAATGGCATACCAAAACCAATATATAAAATATCTGGTTGGAATTTATTAATTTTTTCTATTACCAAATCATTCTCTTTTCCTGATTTATCAAAATAACCATGATGTCCTTGTACGCGTAAATTAGGCGCAATCAATCCTAACTTAGTAATTGCCTTATCTACTACGCCAGGTTTTCCAGCTAACAAAAATAAAGAAAGGTTTTCTTGCTCGCACTTGAATGCTAAATCTTCTATGTAATCTGGTGCTGTCATTCGATGTGCAGATTGCATTGAATAACCATTGAATCTAGCTCCTACCATTACACCAAATCCGTCACAAAATACTAAATCAGCTTTATTCAAAAAATCTCGATACCAAGACTTTTCATAAGCGAAATTCATTGCTCTGATATTCACATGTCCTACAACTGTCTTTTTTTTATTTTTTGCTGCTTCTATTAAATAATCAACTAATTCTTGTACTTGAACTTTATGAAATCTTGTATCAAGCAATTTAACTTCCGGAAAAGTTTTCATTTCTGCATTCCCTCACTTATTAGCCAGTATACCAAGTTTAGAAGAATCAGAACAATAAAATAATAATACCTTTATCGCTACCTTAAATTTTCATAATTTTAAATTAAATTCCTTCCTTGATAACATCTATTATCCTTGCATACAGAATAAATTACGTCGTTTTTGAATTTGGTGTTTAATACATAGGGTAAGTAACTTAAACCTACTTTCATCAAGATGGTTATCAATTGATAACTGCTGTATAAATACCTCTTAAAGATGTAATATATTTGTTGATGTCCAAGTCTTTAACTCTGACTCGTGCATTATTTCCCAAAGATATTCTCAGATTTTCGTCTGCAATTAAAGATTGCATTGCCTCTGACAATTGTTGAATATCCCCCGGATCAATTAATAAACCATTCTGATTTTGAGTAACTATTTCGGGTATTCCTCCCACTCCAGTAGTGATAACTGCCAAACCCCAACTCATTGCTTCTAATAGTGCCATAGGCAAACCTTCGTTGTAGGAAGGTAACACAAAGACATCAGCTTTAGTGAAAAGATCGTCGCGTTTTTCTCGATCTACCCAATCAAGAATAGTGATGTAGTCAGTAAGATTTAGAGTTGGGAGCAAACTACGAGCTTGTTCTACATCTCCATCCCCGGCTATAACTAACTTAGCTTGGCTTTGTTGAGCAACAGGCATAGAAGCAAATGCTTTAATTAAATCAAAAGTGCCTTTGCGCTCACCAATGCGCCCTAAAAATAAGAAAAATATTTGTTTGGAATCTCTTCGCTGTGGTATTTGTGCGGGAATTTTTACCGGGTTAGGCAGAACAATAACTTGTTCTGATTTCAAGCCAAGATTCTCAATGTAGAATTTTTTCCAGCTATCTGATAAAACGATGAAACGCGTACATTTACAAAACGACCAACTTAGCCACTGCTTAAGCCATTGGGGTAGTTTTGAGTAAAACAAATGAAAATCAGCACTATGAGTATGAATAATTACTGGCTTTTGAAATAGCCAACCAATCAGAGTAGTGATTGAATGACGAAAAGCGCTACCTCTATCTGAAACATGGATGTGAATTAGGTCAGCTCTTTGGTTTAATAAGTTCCAAAATAACTCACCTATTGCTTGCAAAAACACTAACACTTTATAGACAGTAGAACCATTTGGTAAAGTTGTAATGTGTTTAATTTGAATATCAGAAGTAGTTTCTTCAAGAATAAGCTTTTCCACAGAAACTATTCCACCTTGGCGCTCCAAGCTTTCGCCCAACATAGTAATTTTTATGGGACTCATAATTGCTATTAATATATTTTGAAAATTGAGTACACAGATATTTATATAAACTATTGAATGAATTTATTCTAGTTTATATCCAAGGGCGTACTCCCAAAGCATTTTGAGAATTAATCCTAATAACTCTATCTGTTTGAGCGCAGAGCCACAAATTTATTCAATGTATACTTTTATGATTTTACAGGATGATCTCCATAACAAAATTCTGTCAGAGAAATTGTTATGAGGATGTTTAAAACATTGTTGTTAATAACAGCATTCTAGCACTCTCTCATAACTCAAAGCTAAGTAACAATTTTTTGTTTAAGCTAAATCATATATTTACAGGTCGGAAAAACCAATGAATTTATTTGAGCTTTTAGTAGGAGAAGACAATCATCCAGCCTTAGTTACGCCTGATGGGCGATCGCTAACCTATAAGCAATTGCGCGAGAATGTTATTGCACTGGTATCTCAACTCAACAGCTTTGGATTGAAACGGGGAGAACGCATTGCCATTGCCATGACTA
Source organism: Nostoc sp. DedSLP04 (assembly GCF_034530775.1). Taxonomy (NCBI): domain Bacteria; kingdom Bacillati; phylum Cyanobacteriota; class Cyanophyceae; order Nostocales; family Nostocaceae; genus Nostoc; species Nostoc sp. DedSLP04. The sequence continues at coordinate 56,111 of NZ_JAVRCL010000027.1, forward strand.
ACGGTTCACCAATGGCAATTACCTTTTTGGCTGCTGCCTTATGTGGCACTGCTGCACCCTTAAATCCCAAATACAAACAAGAAGAATTTGCCTTTTACTACCAAGATACCCAAGCAAAAGCACTGATTACGTTGTCTGAGGGGTCAGAAGCAGCCATTGCTAGTGTCACACCTGATATGATGGTGATTAATGCCAAGATAAATACTGACGGCACATTAAGCTTTGAATCAGTCAAAACAGGTTCAGAACCAGCAGAATCCGCGAATCCCACAGCCCCCAACGCTGATGATATAGCGATGATTCTCCACACTAGCGGCACTACCAGTCGTCCCAAGCGTGTGCCGATTCGTCATCGCAACTTAATTGCTTCAGCCGGCAATCTGATTAGTGCTTACTCACTCACAGCAGCTGATACTACACTTTGCCTAATGCCCTTGTTCCATGTTCACGGATTGGTGGGCTGTTTGCTGGCAACTCTGGCTTCGGGCGGTACATTAGTTTGTCCCAATGGTTTTAATGCCTTGGAGTTTTGGAAACTGGTAGATACTTACAAACCCACCTGGTACTCCGCAGCGCCAACCATGCACCAGACAATTTTGGCGCGCGCTAGCCGCAACCCAGAAATTGTCAAAACGAACCGTTTTCGTTTCATTCGCTCTAGTAGCGCTTCTTTGCCGCCGATTATCATTGAACAGTTAGAGGCAACTCTGAATGCTCCCGTGGTGGAATCTTACAGCATGACTGAAGCATCTCACTTAATGACCACCAATCCCCTACCGCCAAAAGTCAGAAAACCAGGTACTGTAGGTTATGGCTTTGGCGTAGAAGTCGGCATTATGGACTCTGAAGGCAACCTGTTATCTCAGGGAAGCTTGGGCGAGGTGGTGGTAAAAGCACCCAACGTTATAGATGGCTACGAAAACAATCCAGAAGCTAACGCCACTGCTTTTGTAAACGGTTGGTTCCGCACAGGCGATCAAGGTACAGTTGATGCAGATGGCTACCTCCGCTTGACTGGACGGATTAAAGAATTGATTAACCGGGGTGGGGAAAAAATTTCTCCTTTAGAAGTGGATGATGTCTTGCTACGCCATCCCGTTGTCGCCGAAGCCTTAGCCTTTGCCGTCCCCCACAAATCTTTAGGAGAAGATATCCACGCAGCTGTTGTTCTAAAAGCAGAAGCTAGCGAAAAAGAACTTTTAGCTCACTGTGCAACTATGCTGGCAGACTTCAAAGTTCCCAGGCAAATTCACATTTTAGAGCAACTACCTCGTGGTGCTACCGGTAAACTGCAACGGTTAGCGATGGCGAAATTGCTGAATATAGGGGAATAGGGAGATAACGGTAGTTTACTAAACGATCTGGCACACCCACAGCGAACACGCTCTCAATAGACTAATCGTCAAAATCACAAACGTCTATGCAATCTACAAAAACAGAGATTGAACAGTCAGATCCTTCTGAGTGATACTGAAGTTACGCTGTTCTGGTGTGGCAACGAATGAAACGATCGCTTTTACAGCAAATGATGTAAATTGAAATGTCAACTTTTTATTTACACTGCAAAACTACACTGTACAGCGATTTTACTTCCAAAAAACTTTGGTATTATACGTATTTATTACATAATCTCAAGTTTTGCAACAGGCGATACTTACGGTGAGCTACGCTAACGCACTTCATACAGCGATCGCAATTTGAGGATATCTTCCCATTCGAGATCGGTAAATGGTTGGGTAACTAGTTCTATACCAAAGTATTGTCTTGCCGTCTCTGTCAATGTCTCCACAATCTTTGCAATCCAGTTATCCTCGTCCTGTGTATTGCAAAGTGAGGTATTCCACGGAGCCGGTTGTTCAAAGATTTGCTGAAATAAACCTTTGTCTGTAGACAAAATCATCGAGCCGTGTTGAAGAATGGTATTTTTCCCCTTGCGTTGGGCACTACCAATAAATTTACTTCCATCGGCAGTAACTAAGTCAGCTGCTGTTGCTGTGTTGAAACAACTGGGATTATGAATGTAACCCCGTCCAGCAGAACCATAACTTAACTCAATACCCAAGGTTTGCCAGCCTTGGATTAAAAAGTTACAGATTTTTTCATAAGTACCCCAGCTTTTTCCAGTACTAGCTGAGGTAGTCACAGAGTAGGTCAAGTTTCCTTGGTGGAGAACAGCTCTACCTCCTGTTGGACGACGAACTAGATCGAGTGGCTGTCCCTGATAAATCAGATTATGCCATTGGGCAGGCCATTGTTTTTGCAGATGTCCCAAGGAGAGGGCGTGGGGATGCCAGGTATAAAAACGCAAGGTAGGCGGGTGCTGTCCCTTTTCACATTGGTTGAACAACCAAGCATCGATCGCCATTTGTACTCCTCCTGATGTCTGAAGCATTGGGATAAAACGCCAGGTAGATGGTGGCTCGGTTGCTAATTCTCTCATAGGTTTCGGACTTTGGTAAAGATATTGACATCCTAATACCAGTATTTAATAATACTTTTGTTTCAGATTATCAGGAAAAATCTGTTTATGAATTTCATCAAAATGTTTATTAAAGACAAAACTGTATTCAATTTTAGATTTTTAATCTTCCAGGATTTATGCAAACAATAGCCATCTCTACTTGAGTTTTATCCCCATTAACCTCGACAAATTTTTCAAATTTTTCCCAGTCAGTAATTTTGTGACCATTACAAGAGTGGTTGATTTGGTAAGGCTTTATAATCTCCCGTGCTGACTTTTCGTTGAAGCCAAAGGTTGAAAGCGGGGGTAAAGCAGTGCGACGCCGATAGCGAGTCTGCGAGCGTCATAGCCCGTCGTAGACATCGCTAACCCGCATTGACAGTTAGATTACAATCTTAGGTATAGTTTCTCTGACTGGAGTTGTTCATCGGGTGATTCAATCCGATTCAATGACAAAGCATACCAGACAAGTATTACTTAGTGCGCTCAAGGTGGTTGTCTTATGCCTGACACTGTTCCTACTATGCACAAGCAATAGTTGGGCGCAAATCACTGCTGACAGCAAAATTTCTCCTCTGATTGAGAAGCTGATAGATAACGATGCCCACATCAGAAGCCTTGCAGCAGATGCATTAGTTAATATTGGTTCCCCAGCAGTGCCGTCTCTGATTGAAGCTTTGAAAAATCAGGATATTAATCTTCGCTGGCACGCCGCTTCGGTATTAGGAGATTTGGGTGCAGAAGCAGCACCAGCCGTTTCTGCCTTAAGTGCCGCATTGCAGGATGAAGATGGACAAGTTCGGCTATACGCCACCTTAGCTTTAGGAAATATTGGTACAGCAGCCAAAGCAGCAGTTCCATCGTTGATGGCGGCATTACAAGACAAGGAGCAATTCGTTCGCATTTATGTTCCTTCTGCACTCAGAAAAATTGGTGTAGAAGCAAAAGTAGCTGTCCCAGTATTAACTGCTGCCTTAAAAGATAAGAACCCCACTGTCCGTTACAATTCTGCCTACGCTTTGGGTGCAATGGGTACAGAAGCAGTATCGGCTGTCCCGAATTTAATTGCCCTGTTGAATGATAACCAGTTTTACGTGCGTTTAGGTGCTATCAAAGGTTTAGGAGGAATCGCGGCAGGCTTTCAGGACAAAGCAAATGCTTTACCTACCTCGAAGTTGCAGAAAGTCATCTCAGACTTTGAAAAGGTATTGGCAACTATACAAAAATACAAAGATAAATTCACAGAGACGGACATTAGGCTGATACGTCGCCCTCTCAATGCCCTGAAAGCAGAAAAAGAAACTCGCCTCTTTGATAGAGTTCTGGAATCGCTATTCAAGCATAAATTACTTTTGGGAATTGCCGCCTACGTTATCTTATTACCTTCTATTTGGTTAATTCTCTTGCGGATAGCCCCTTTATGGTTGTTGAAAATTAACAACGCCCTCAAACCCTACACAGATTTTTCTCTCCCATTTATCAGCGTTAATGTACCTCTGCGATATGTGCTATTTGTTGGCTGGTTTCATTACCATCCCAGAGTATTAGATGCGTGGGTAGCTAAATATATCAAAGCAGCCCGCGAACAATTTCCCAAAAAGGATACAGTTAGCAGTCGCGCCTGTTATATTCCCATTCCCGTTGTTCTGGATGGTACAACAGTTCCCCAATTGATGAATGAGAATTTGCGCTCAACTTTCGAGAAACAACGTAGCTGCCTAGTAATTGTTGGGGAAGGGGGTGTAGGTAAAACTAGTTTAGCGTGTCGAATCGCTGGATGGGCAATGGCTGAGGCTGAAGACCAACAACTCTGCAAACATTTGATGTTACCTGTGCTTTTAGAAGAAGAATTTAGGGTGACTGAAGGTAAGTCGCCGCTTTTAGAAGCCATCAGAGGACAGTTGCAAGCTTTAATTGATGAACCAGAGCCGATTTGTCAAGAATTACTGTTACGTTTGTTAAGAAAGAAACGCATTCTAGTGATTGTAGACCGGTTCTCAGAAATGAATGCCACTACACGAGAAGCAATTGAACCGGAGTCGCCAGAGTTTCCGGTGAATGCGTTGGTAATTACTTCCCGAATTGAGGAAAAGCTGGGGCGGGTTAATAAGACGATAATTAAACCCTTGCGGATTGAGGCGAATAAACTATCGTCCTTTATGGAAGCTTATCTCATGCAGCGAGGTAAACGCGATCGCTTTACCGATCAGGAATTTTTTGACGCTTGTAACCGTCTTTCTCTAATGGTAGGTCAAAATAATATCACTGTCTTGCTGGCTAAACTTTATGCTGAACAGTTAATCGCCAGTAAAGATGTTACATCTAATATTTCTGCGTTGCCAGAGAATATTCCTAATTTGATGCTGGGTTATATCAATGAACTCAATCGTGATGTTACAGACAATCAATTTGATGACCGCACTGTTCATCAAATCGCCAAAACCATCGCCTGGGAATGCTTGCAGCAAAGTTATCAACCAGGAACCGCCAAGCGTGCAGATGCGGTTGCTGCATTAGCAGCTTTGGGTATTGATGACCCCGAAGCACACCTCAATTATCTGGAAAAACGTTTGCACCTAATTCAAACTATCGGTTCTGCCAAAGATAGAATCCGTTTTTGTCTTGACCCTTTAGCTGAGTATCTTGCAGGTTGGTATTTAATCGAATTGTATGGCAATAACGATGGCAAATGGCGATCGCATTTTTTCAAAAAGGCAGATGATTTAGTCAAAACAGGCACACCAGATGCTATCAAAGGCTTGTTATTGGCGGTGCGAGATTGCTATTTATCTGAGGTTCAAGGTAGCAAAGAAACGGACTTTGTACCCCAGAAGTTGGGTAAACTGGCTGGGTTTACACCTTCAGTCACACCAGTTAGTACTGTGCAAACAGTAATACCATGAGCGATCGCATTGATGTAAGTATAGCTAAATTCCTCTTTCTAGGTAATGATGTACATTTAACTGAAATTTATTGTTGATTCTTTATAGCAATCCTTGAATGAGGGGCATTGTAAATCCCTGTTAAATTACCGCCACCATCGCGCTACATCCACAATTGCACGGGCAATCTCTGCCGTTGCTGTTTCACCACCTAATGCAAAGATAACTGGAAACAATGCTTTGATATCTTGCAGCAAATCACGGCGAGTGCGAAGGGATAGCTCATGAAGTGTATCTTGCCAAAGGGGGAAAAGTTCTGTAGATGGCATTTGTGACAAACTGTCAGCTAAGGCACTCAAGGCATTGGCACGAAAATCGTCACCCTGAATCGCCCTGGCAGCAGCAAGGGCTTCTGGCAATATATCTGGCAGTTTCTGTGCTAAGGCACTCAAGGCATTGGCACGATCAGACTCAGACTGAATCGCCCTGGCAGCAGCAAGGGCTTCTGGCAATAACTCTGGTGGCAGATTCTGGGCTAAGGCACTCAAGGCATCAGCACGATCAGACTCAGACTGAATCGCCCTGGCAGCAGCAAGGGCTTCTGGCAATAACTCTGGTGGCAGATTCTGGGCTAAGGCACTCAAGGCTATGGCACGATCAGACTCAGACTGAATCGCCCTGGCGTCATCAAATTCAATTGTTGCAAATAAGCACCAACACTATCAGCCACATCAGCACGCCGCGAAGTGATTAATAGCTGGGATTGGGAACTTGCTACCAGAAAGGGTTTAACTTTATCTGGTTCCCAAGCATCATCAACTACCAGTAAAACTGCTTTATCATGTAGTAAACTTCGTAGATAGGCTGAGGTTGCTTCTATATTAATGGCACTAAATTCGTAGTCTCCCAATGCTTGCACCCAGCTACTCAGGAGCGCCAGAATATCTGGTTGCTGTCCCAAAGTTGCCCAAAGCACACCACCAGAGAAACGTTTTTGGATATCTTCATCATGGGCAAGGGCAGTAACTAAAGTTGTCTTGCCAATGCCACCTAAACCGTGAATTGCACTGATGAGCAAAGCACCAGCATTAAATGTATTTGCCAGTAGACGAGCTTTAATTTCTACAGTAACTTGTGGGCGATCTACAAAATTGGCAGGTAAACTCGGTGCTTGAAAAGGTCTGTCAATTGGGCGACGATAATTAATAGTGAGGCTGCCTTCTACCCGACCTACATTAATATTGTTGTTGCCTTTGACGTTTTGAAGAACATTTTCGTTGCCTGAAATTGGTTGTTCAACCTGAGACTGAATATGGGGAGCTAAACTGGTTACAGAAGCTTCATTATTTTCTGCGTTACCTAAAATTGGTTGTTCAACCTGAGACGGAATATCTCTATTTAAAGGGGTTTGAGCAACTCGATCTTTAAGTAAATGTCGCCTACGTTTTAATCTCCGACGATTCCCTCTTAAAAAGCCAGCTAACTTAGATAAAAAAAGTATTATCTGCTTCCATAACCTTCTCAGGCTTCTTTTCTGCACAGTTTTAACTTCCTATATTCTGGCTGTTTGACTAATTGATAGTTGCATCGCCTCCGACTCTGCCAATTGCCTTATTACCATCACCCGCAATGTTTTGCACTACGTTGTCATTGCTAGAAATTGTCTGATTAAAGGTATTAACAACCTTAGAGATTGCCTTTGAATCTTCCTGCATCAAACGGGCAATCTCAGCATATAAATTTTTATCTTCATCCAGAAATTTATTGAGTTGCTTCTGGAATGTTTCTTTGGCATCTGCATCATTAGGAGAATTAGCCAATTCTTCTGCTGCTCCTTTTGCCATTGGCTTTGCATCTACTTTTGGTTGCAGCTTACTCCACAAAGCCTTAGCTTTTTCCCAGGCGTTAGCGCCAAACCCTTCACCAAATTTCTTACCAGCTTCTTCAGTTGCTTTCTCTCCGGCTTTGAGCAAGTACGGTAAAAAAGGAGTCAAAAAAGTAGTTAAAGTTACTATATCCATTTGCTTACTCTAATTCTGTATTAATACTTAATAATAAGGGGTAAAATACATTGTAATCATTTAATAATGTAATAATTTTTATAGCGATGCCTACAGCGGCAAGCTACGCACCGCTTGTGAGAAATGCGGGTACAGCGTATTTCAGGTAAATTACAGCTATTTTCAGGTAAACAGACCACGCGGTAGGGGCGCAAGGCCTTGCGCCCCTACAACAGGTGTGGTTCAAATACATGATTTCTGCTGTAAGTACACGGGTAGGGGCACAACAGTTGTGCCCCTACGATTATCTGTACCTCACGCCTGTTGCAATCTGCTGTAAATTTATCTGTGATTAACTATTTTTTCTGTAGCTTACCTATGCGAGAACTAGGCAGATTTCTTATTTTCGTCTGATGTCTGCCCTGCACTACCTTTTAAGCGAGTCAACCTGCTTCTGCGTATACGTTCGCTGTCACGAACGCCACCTGCTACTTCATATTCGCTGCTGTCTGTGCCATACTTGAAACCAACTCCCTTCAGCATCTTATCTGAAAGTTTACTTAGCTTTTTTTCCATTTCATCGATTTTCGTTTTAGTAGAGTCAACCACAGCTAAAGCGTTGTTATAAGTATCAAGCATAGTGCGAAACTCCTCAATTGATTGAGTCAGATTTTCCAAATCGCAACTATTACCAAAATCCATGTTTGAATCAACTGCTTTAAATCCAGACGTTCTCAATTCAGCTTTTTCTAGAATCCGCGATGTCCGCTTTGTACGAGGCATGGATGTACTCCTTGAAGATATTTATAGAACTAGCTTGCCTCAATTAAGCTGTATTCTGTATCAGAAAAACTCGCAAATCATTATATTTTTTCTAATAATATTTGTAGGCAATTCCAGTGGTTTTGCTGAAGTCAAGAACTAGATGCTGATTTTTATAGAGATAATATATTTTAACTTTATACAAGCTTCAGTTTATTCACGATCGCTTTCATGTTAATGACTAATATCGTAATGTTGGTGACTAATATCGTAATGTTTGATGACTAATGTCGTAATATTACTCACTAATATCGTAATGTTGGTGACTAATATTGTAATGTTGGTGATTAATATCGTAATGTTTGATGACTAAGGTGGTAATATTACTCACTAATATCGTAATGTTGGTGACTAATATCGTAATGTTTTGGCAGTTGCTTAAGTCCGGTTGACAGTAATAGTCATCTGCCTTGGTAATTAATTCCTAATATTCTTGAGGATAACACTGGATGGGTGGGCGATCGCTGCGATCGTGAGTTAGGCGAATCAGATTGCTGCAACGCACTGTCAACAATTCAAGGTGCGTTCTTGAATTATGATACAAATACGTTGGTAGGGGCACAACATGTTGTGCCCCTACGCGAAATCTATATGTATCAGGGTTATAGTGAAATGGTATTAGCCTACGGCGTAACGCACACTATATCTACTGATTTTGGGAATGGAAAGGGCAACCACCTGCCGTTAATTTCTGAAGAAAGACATTATTATCAAAATAATGCTCTAAAGACTCAATCTTCAAATCATCAGTGACACGAGCAATACTAACTCCGACGATTTCGATTGTTTCACCTGTGGGTACATAATCCTTATAGGAACCATTAAATGTTCCCCAATGTCGCCACTTAAAGGTAACATTAGGCGGCCCCGAAAGAACTTCTGTTAATTCCCAAAGGAAGCCATTAGGAAAGGCTGTATGAAAAACTTGAAATGAAGATTCAAAGGTTTCTGTTTCAGAGTTATATTGCTCAGTTTTACCCAAAAACAGGTTATAAGTACCTTCATCTGCAACATCCTGAGCAGTGAATTGTTGTCCGCCATTGGTACTCATTTTAAACTTATCAGTAACAATCGAAAGCCACTGTTGAGGATTAGATTTATTAGAAGCTTCCATCTCAAAAGTGCGGACTAAGTTTTGAGCGATCGCTTCTAAAGAACCTTCTGGATGCTGAAATTTACTCTCTTGATGAAGAAATTCATTGGTGTATGAATAATCCGGGCGTTTTCCTTCTCGCCACTGTACTTCTTCATCATGAGCAATAACTATATCTCTATCTTGTACCCAGAGTGGCAATTCTGTTGTCTTTTCGCTACTCATACAAGCTAACTGACTATAAACATCGTTTTTCAGAATAAAGTTTTATGCTTATCAAGTAAATCGAAAAGTCCAAAAAAGTAAACAATATTCATAATCAACTCAATAAACTTGACTTATAGTACAAATCAGAATAATAGTAACTACATACATCTGAACACTTAAGCTATCCTATTTAACGTAAGTTTGACAAATATCTTTTTACATCAATTTAAGTTGCTCGATCATCACTACAAGGCAACAAATTGCTGTCCTTAAATCAAATCTAATTGCATTAAATTTCCTTCAGAAAAACTGAGACTGGAGTAAACTGGTTTACCTGATGGTGAGGCATTAAGAAGCACTCGCGTGCAACCGATCGCTTTTAAATATTCAATTGCTCTATTAGTTAAAGATTTGGCAATTCCTTGTCTGCGGTAAGATTGTTCGACATAAACGCCCCAAATATATCCAAATTTGCGGTATTCATCTTTGAAAACATTCGGGTATAAACCTGCAAAAAGTTGACAACTTACAGAACCCACAACTGTATTATCAACCTCTGCAATAAAAGCCTTGTAAAACAAATCTCGACGCGCATCTTCTAGAAATTGGAGGGTAATATTCTGCCACTCCACAAGTAGATTACTCTCATCAACACCAATATCTAGCCACATTTGATAAAAGTGTTGTGCAATCACTGAATCTTCTTTGCTGGTGGCTTCTCTGATAGTTATATGTTTTTCTGTCAGCATAATTTCCAACAATTTTTTAGAAATCACAAATAACTCCTCCCCAAAGTTGGCTACCGTGTACACAGAAGTCGAATTACCCCCCTTAATCCCCCCTTGGCAAGGGGGGAAACAAGAAAATCTATCTAGTTCCCTCCCCTTTGCAAGGGGAGGGTTAGGGTGGGGTAAAACCCTGATTAATCAGCTATTTCAGACTTGTGTGTACACCGTAGCTAAAGTTGGAGAAGAGTTTGTTAGCATCAGCCAAAAACTGGCAGTTTCACAGATTCCGATCTTAGACTTTCTGTGCAGTTACTTCCTCTGGCTTTTCTTGAGTTTGCAAAGATGCATACAACCTATTCAACGCATTTACATAAGCTTGCGCGGATGCCACGATGATATCTGTGTTGGCTGCATGACCAGAAAACACTTTAGACTCATAACGTAAACGAATCGTCACTTCGCCAATGGCATCAATACCGCCTGTTACTGACTGCACAGAAAACTCAATCAACTGGTTGGGTACATTCACCACACGGTTGATAGCTTTGTAAACTGCATCCACTGGCCCAGTACCGATCGCAGCATCGGTTAATTCTTCACCTTCTGGGGTGCGCAGAGTAACTGTAGCGGTGGGACGGGCGTTGCTACCACAGGAAACTTGCACCAACTCTACCCGGAACAAATCGGGTGCTTGTTGAATTTCATCGTTAACGATCGCTTCCAAATCCCAATCGGATATTTCTTTCTTTTTATCTGCTACTTCTTTGAATCTAACGAAGGCTTTATTCAACTCGGTATCTGACAGTTCAAAGCCCAATTCTTTCAACCGAGTCCGAAAAGCATTTCTCCCGGAATGTTTGCCCAAAACGATTTGATTGTCTGTTAAGCCAATCAATTGGGCATCCATAATTTCGTAAGTTAGCTTGTTCTTTAATACACCATCTTGGTGAATTCCAGACTCATGGGCAAAGGCATTCGCCCCCACGATCGCTTTATTTGGTTGTACCAACATTCCCGTCAAATTGGAAACTAAGCGTGAGGTTTTGTAAATTTGTCGGGTGTCGATATTTGTCAGCGATTCTTGAGAATCTTCTGGTCTGCCGAGATAAGGGTTAAAATATTGCCGCCGCACGTGCAACGCCATTACCAATTCTTCGAGTGATGCATTTCCGGCGCGTTCGCCAATGCCATTGATCGTACATTCTAGTTGCCGTGCGCCATTTTTTACGGCTTCTAAAAAGTTAGCAACTGCCAAGCCTAAATCATTATGACCGTGAACGGAAATAATCGCTTGGTCGATGTTAGGGACATTTTCGATAATGCCTTTAATTATGGCTCCAAATTCGCTAGGGGTTGTGTAGCCTACGGTATCGGGAATGTTAACTGTTGTTGCACCAGCTGCGATCGTTCGCTCTAACACTTGGTACAAAAATTCTGGATCGGAACGAGCCGCATCCATTGGCGAAAATTCCACATCTGTCATGAAAGATTTGGCATAAGCGACCATTTCTTCGGCGATCGCTAGTACTTCTGCCCGTGACTTTCGCAATTGATACTCTAAATGAATATCAGAAGTCGAAATGAATGTGTGAATTCTGGCATTAACTGCTGGTTTTAATGCTTCCGCAGCCGCTTCAATATCAGCTTTAATCGCTCTTGCCAAACTACAAATGACCGGGCCATTTTCTGTCCCGACAATTTGAGCAATTTTCTTGACTGCTTCAAAATCTCCCGGACTAGCAAACGCAAAGCCTGCTTCAATTACATCTACACCTAGACGCGCTAATTGCTTGGCAATAACTAGCTTTTCGTCTATATTCAAAGTCGCTCCCGGACACTGCTCTCCATCTCGCAATGTTGTATCAAAAATGATGATTCGATCTGTTTTGTTTCTCATTTGCCGTTTGTTGTTTAGTGTTTAGTGTTTACTTGTGGCTTAATATATCTTCAACCCTAGTTTTTCTTTTACTCTTATTTTTGTAAATAATTGTTAAAGCTACTAACCTTCAGTTTTTTCTATTTGATCTCTGATATCATTTAAATCTATATATCTATCTGTAGCATTGCGTAGTTCTCTAGCAATCATTCCTTCTGTTGATACTACCGTAATATGTGTATTTTTTGAGCGTAATAGTTCGATTGCTCTTTCAAAATCTCCATCACCACTGAATAATACTACTCGGTCATACTGGTCTACTGTATTAAACATATCTACAACAATTTCAATATCTAAATTCGCTTTTTGCGAGTAACGACCTGACGTATCATCATAATATTCTTTCAGAATTTTAGTTCGTACTGTATATCCTAGACTAATTAGAGCGTCTCTGAAACCTCGCTGGTCTTGTGGATCTTTTAAGCCAGTGTACCAGAAGGCATTAATTAATGTTGTTTCTGATTGCTCATGTTTGAAGTATTCTAAGACTCGTCGCGGGTCAAAAAACCAGCCATTTTTTTGTTGAGCATAGAACATATTGTTTCCATCTACAAAAATAGATAGACGATTCATTGGAGAACCCATACAAATTTACACCTAATAATATATATGAATTTAGATGGAACAATAGATTATAGCAATTTTCAAATGCCTTGTTTGCTAATATCTATAACGTAGTTCTTTATCTATAGCTTTTATCCTACCTCTTTCAAGACATAAAAACGCTTGCAATATTGGAGTTGAGATCCAGGATGTTAACCTGATTCACCCAGCACAGCAAGAGCCACCCGGCGATCAAAATCCACCCAGAAAATTGACCCAATAACAGCATTCATCGCTGCATAACCCTAAAGTTTACTCCTAAAGAGGTATCACATCGGCTTAAGGTAAGATATAAATTAAACCCTATATTTCGCTAAAGCTGTCAGTATCAGGACACGCTTTCTGGAGATTACCAACATTGCGCCAGAGACAGAAGACAGCCTAAGACTGCTTATGGTATAGCACCCAGTTAGTAACGTACTTGTTGGTTAGGTTAGGGTAAAATCTTGCCAGAACCAAATGTACTGGTAGAGTATATCCGACTCCGATCTATGAGACAATCACTACTTGTAACTCATTCACCAGAAAAAGAATAAATTAAGTAGTGGTTGAGTAAGAATTTTTTGGGGGCTGGCTCTGCCAATAAAATTTTGTTGATGAATAGAAGATACTTTACAAATGTATAAGATTATCATTTAAGTCTTATTTCAATGTGCTTACACTAAAACGCGGTCTGAATAAATAAAAGTGTTGGACTAAAATCAATCAGTAACACGATATGGCAGAAGAACCTACATCTACCTTAACTAAAAACTATGTCTCTACTGCCAATAGACTGTCAAGTAAACCAACAAAAGTGACTTCAACAGCATCTGCTCGCCACTCTCGCTGGATGGTTCGCTTAGGTCATCTACTGGCAGGTACTTGGGCAATTGGGGGCGCACTATTGAGCGCTTCTGGTGGGGAATCGGTTCAATTGATGGAAAATCAGGTGCTTTCTGGCTTTTTTCAACTGCGCGGGTCGATCGCGCCTCCAGAAGACATCGTAATTTTAGCAATAGACGACCAGTCAATATCGGTTCCCGAACAGTACTATAAAACAGATCCGAAACAGTATGCCTACTTAGAAACACTGAAATCTTATCCTTATAAACGGGCTGCATACTCCCAGGTAATTACAAAATTAATCGAAGCAGGTGCCCGCGCTGTAGCATTAGATGTAGTTTTTGATACGGCAAGCAGCTATGGAGTTGCAGATGATCGCCAATTTCAGGCAGTACTGCAAAAATATGGCAATAAAGTTACCTTAGCAGCCGTTTACGAAAACTCCCAGACGCACCAAGGGTCTTTTACGCAACTGACAGACCCACAACAAATGTTTCGTACAAAGTCAGTATCCATTGGTTCAGTTAATTTTCCTTTAGAAGTAGATGGAAAAGTTCATCGATTAGCGAGTGAGTATCCCAAATTATTAGGTGAAGATAATTTATTTACCAAAAAGCGACTCTCTTTTGATGAAGCCGCGCTGAAGGCAGCGCAAGTAAATTATCCCCGACCAAAAGGCGATCGCATTTATTTTTGGGGGCCTGCGGGTACATTTGAGCAAAAACCTTTTTGGCACGTACTCGACCCGCAAAACTGGAACAGCTATTTGCAGCAAGGAAAGGTGTTCAAAGACAAAATCGTGCTGATTGGTGCAACAGATCGGTTACATAATGATTATTATCCAGTTGCTGGTAGTAATAGTACTGAACCGATGTCTGGCGTAGAAATTCACGCCAATGCGATCGCAACTTTGATGACAGGAAAAGCGATCGCCCCAGGAATTAAGAGTCCACCATTGCAGGGTTTGTTTGTGCTGATGCTAGTTGGCAGTTCAGCCTTGATGATTAGCAGACGCAAACGTAGCATCCATAGATTTTTCTATAGCCTCGCTTTGTCTGGCGCTTGGGGAGGAATTAGCTATGGGTTATTTGTCTATGGTCAGTTAATTTTTCCCACTAGCGTACCAGCGATCGCGATCGCCATGACCGGAATTTCCTATTTGGCAACCTCAGTCATCAGAGAAAGCATCAGAAAACGCCAATTAGTAGACATTTTTCAGAAGTATAAAACTTCACCCGTTGTCCAAGAGATTATCAGCCAACAAGATGATTTCCAACACCTAATCCAACAACGAGATTTAGCCTTATCAGGGAAAGTCTTGGCGAGACGCTACAAAATTGTCAAAGTTCTCGGTTCCGGTGGATTTAGTGAAACCTACATTGCCGAAGATACCCAACGTCCTGGAAATCCGCGATGTGTTGTCAAACAACTAAAACCAGCCAACACCAAACCAGAAGGATTGCAACTTGCCAGACGTTTATTTCACTCAGAAGCACAAACGCTAGAAAAATTGGGAAGGCACGCTCAAATTCCTCAACTTTTGGCCTATTTTGAAGAAGATGAAGAATTTTATTTAGTCCAAGAACAGATAATTGGTCATCCTTTAAATCAAGAACTTCCAGCAGGTAGAGCAATTGATGAAATTGCCGCGATCAAAATCATCAGGGACTTATTGCAAACATTAACATTTGTCCATGAAAACCACGTGATTCATCGGGATATTAAACCCAGCAATATCATCCGGCGACACTCAGACGGAAAACTGGTGTTGATTGACTTTGGAGCCGTTAAAGAAGTCGGCATCAAACAGCTCGATCCTCAAGAGTCCACCCCTTTCACCATTGGTATTGGTACTCAGGGTTACGCACCAAGCGAACAATGTTTTGGGCGTCCCCAGTACAGTAGTGATATCTATGCAGTTGGCATGGTTGGGATTAAAGCCTTGACTGGTGTAGCACCCCGTGAGCTAGATAGAGACGCTAAGGGGGAAATCAAATGGAGAGATGCCTACGGCGATAAACTACGCACTCAGGTCAGCCACTCCCTAGCTCAGATTCTCAGTAAAATGGTGGTGGCTGACTTCAAAGAGCGATATCAGTCTGCATCAGAGGCTCTTAAGGATCTTGAAGCTATTAAAGCTCTTGACAATTTGGTAAATTTCCAACAGAGAGACTATATTCCAGAAGATGACTTATTAATGAATACTTTAGACGATTTAGACATACCCACAAAATCTTACTCAGAAGGACAAGAAACTTCTAAATAAAAAAATCTCCAATCACTCTGGAAACTGTTCTTAAGTAGGCAAAGCCAAATCTGATAGTTGTATTGGATACAAAAATTTGAATATTTTATACCAGTTTGAAAAAATAATGCGACAAATAGACTATTTGTAGAGACGCGATGAATCGCATCTTTACTCAAAGATGTGTTGCAATAATTAATTGAACTGGTATTAATTTTTGGAGTTGTCAAAGTATAATCGGGCACAAAAATATGGAGATGAGAAGAAGGATTTCCCCCTTCTCATTTGTGGCTTTTTCACTCAGTCCTGCACATGATTTAATTTAACGACAGAAATTCTTCTCCTGTCGTGGGATGAATGCCTATTGTTTCATCCAAATCTTCCTTGGTAATGCCCTTGCGAATTGCCACACCTAAACTTTGAATGATATCTGCTGCATGTTCGCCCACCATGTGAGCGCCCAAAACTTGCCCAGAATCACTATTTAGCACTAACTTTATAGTGGTTGGCTCATCCTGTTCGATCATCTGATACAACAGTGGTTGGAACTCGGTGCAGTAGCATTCTACAGATTCACCAAATTTTTCTCGTGCTTTCGCCTCCGTCATCCCCACACTAGCCGCTTCTGGACGGCAAAAAACAGCAGTGGGCACATAATCATAATTTAGTTTTTGCGCCTTGTTCCCAAAAACTGTATCGGCAAAGACAATACCTTCTGCCTTAGCCACTGGAGTCAATTGCACGCGGCTGGTGCAGTCACCCACAGCAAAAATGTTTTCTTGGCTGGTGCGGCTGTATTCATCTACTTTGATTGCACCATGTTCGCCAAGTTCAACATGGGCATTTTCTAAACCAAGATTCTTGGTATTTGGAGTGTAACCTGTGGCAACTAAGATGGTATCTGCTGTAATTATTTCTTGGCTCTCACCAGTAATAGTTAACAACAAACCCTCTTCTGAGTATTTGATTTCTTGAACAGTGCTATTGGTGAAAAACTTAATTCCGCGTTTAATCAACCCCTGTTGTACAGCAGAGCAAATGCGATCGTCAAACCCCGATAAAATCATCTCGTCTTTTTCAATCACCGTCACCTCACAACCGAAAGCGTGCATCATACTGCAAAATTCCACACCAATGTAGCCACCGCCAATAATTGCTAAACGTTTTGGCAGATAGGGTAGCTGAAACATCTCGCGGGATGTAATGGCGTATTCTATACCTGGGATTTTGGGCTTAAGGGGTTGTCCTCCCACAGCAATTAAAATTTTGTCGGCTGTAACTTTGCGTCCATCAATATCGATCGTATGGGTATCGATGAAAGTGACACGTTGAGAAATTAATTCAATTCCAGCTTTTTGCAATTGCTGAAAATAGGATTGGTTAACGCTGTCAATATGCTGATGTACTGACTTAATAAATAATGTCCAGTCAAAGTATGTTTGACAGTCACTCCACCCATAACTTTGTGCGATTTGATTTTTGAGGGCGAAGTCAGCAGCGTAGACAATCAGCTTTTTTGGAACGCAGCCGCGATTTACACAGGTGCCACCAATAGCTTCTTGTTCGGCAATGGCGACACGTACACCATAACTAGCGGCTTTTTTAGCTGCTGCCAATCCCCCAGGCCCAGCACCAATGACAAACAAATCGTAATCAAATGTCATAAAAATCTGTTCCTTTTTCACTTTTTGGAATGCAGAGCTATTTCATACCTTATAGTTATTCACACAAAACTTCATCTACTGTCTTTGGGTGGACAATTTGGGATGAAACCTGGCTAATATTTCGCAGATTGCCGCATTAATAGTATTAGATCGAAAAGAATAGCGATCGCCCAATGATTACTAAGTTATATTACATTTTGTTGACAAATAAAGCATCTTATTAAACGCCTAAAACTTAGAAGTGCGATCGCTGGCGACAACGTGTAACCCATTGCCTAATTTGGGCAGCAGCCATGCTAGAAAAAACTGGAAATACCTTGTTTGCAGATAATTATGGACAATCTAGTAAAATTTGCATCTCCTGTGCATCCCTTGTCATTCCCAATTGCTCAAAACTATTAATAGCCTGAGTAGATAATTGGCAAGCTTTCTGGGCACTTCCCCACCTTCTCTCCCAACGCGCAAGAGAACGTTGATAACGAGCCAGACGCCGCTTATTATTGCTACTTTCGGCGACAGTTAAGCCTTTAATTAATAGCTTTTGAGCTTCATCGCGATCGCCTTGGTCGATGGCAATATCAGCAAGCCAATTTTGAGCAGAATTAATCACCCGATGCCAATTTATTTTTTCTGCACTTTTCATCACATCTTGAAATAGCTTCTTGGTTGAAAAATATTCCCCTTCTGAATAAAAGATTTCAGCCCGATGATAAAGAACCGGAATAAAATAGCGGATGTGCTGTCGCCCGTCTAGATTCGCCTCGATCGCTAATTTTTCTTCTACCGTTAGCCAGTGGCGTGCATCTATATAATTATTCTGTCTGATTCGCAGTCTAGCCATACTTTCGGCTAAGTCAGCTTGAACGCATGAATCTGCATGGTCGCGTAAAACCCATGCCCGCTGCAATATTTCGTCTGCTTGTGTGAGACTTTGAGGCGAACACTCCCGAATTAACAGCCAGGTTTTGCGGATCATGAACTTCACCAAAGATGACCATTCACCACGTAGTTCTGATTGTTCTATCAGCCATTGCAACCAATCAAGGCGATCGTCCCAATAAGCATAGAGATTGGCGTAGTGGTTCAAGAGCAACCACAAATCCCTAACTTCTGCATAATGGTCTTGGTTTTTACACCAATAAAGTACTGCCCGTAGATTTCCTTCCTCTTCCTTTAACCTGTCGTAATGTATCCAGTTCTCCCAATCTTCTCCGCCGTATCTGTAAGCAAAATTTAGATACCATTTCACCCACCGTTTCCGTGCTTCTTTCTCAAAATCTGGGTAAGCAGCTAATTGTGCTAAGGCATACTCACGAGTCAGAGACAGCATTTCGTATCGTTTAGTCTCTGAGTTCAGATTCACTAATGAGAGTTGCTGCAAACGTACCAGGCCATTATTGACAGAATCAGGAGCAGATGTCAGTCCAGCTACTTCAGCCACAGCTGCTTGGATGGGAGAGTCAGGAAAAATCGCCAATGACATTAGTAACTTGTGGGGTGGCTGTCCCTTGATATTTTGCACTGATTCATCAAAGCAAAAACGAGCCACATCGCCTGTAGCGGAGGCTAACTGCTCCAATACGAAGTTCAAAGAGTAGCCACTGGAGACTTGACCGAGTGCGTAGACAATAGCGAGGGGGATTCCTCCAGTGCGATCGTAGAGCAAGCTAGAGTCTGCATCTTGGATAGTTATACCTTTCTCTTCAGCTTGTTGCTGAATCAACTGCAAACCATCATTCAGAGGCAAGTTTCGCAGACTGATTGGTAGCAGGGCAATTCGTTCGCGGGTAGTAATTACTACTTTGACGCAAATGGGTAAATTATATAGGAATTCTATAACCTCATCCCTGTCTTCTATAGTCTCCATATTGTCAACAATTAGAAGCGTTCGTTGTTTACAAAGACATTGACGTACACGCTCAAATTGGTCATTGGGAGGAGATTGAATAATTGTAGAGTCGTTTAAGGCATTGGCAATTACCCGAAAAATCTCGCGTAGGTTACGCTGTCCTTGCTGCCGCTGCAAAATCATATCGGGAATCAGTTCTTGTTGTTTGGCTGAAGTGAAAATAATCGCATCAAATTTAGGTGCATCAGAACTATTTTCGTTACTAGCTTCTAAGCACAGGTAAGCAGCTGCTAACACCAGCGCCGTTTTCCCTACGCCACCAATGCCATGCACTGTAATCATGTGAGCGCCATGCTCTGGCGAAAGGCGTTCCAGTAGCTTTTTCATATCTGCCTCGCGCCCAATAAATTCTGTGTATGTTGGTGATGGCAGATTGTGGGGGACAGCAACACCTCTGCGATATCCATGTCTCTCTAGAATGCAAATAAGGTTGCTTGACCTAACGCTGTTGTCTGGTTCTCCTGTCAAAGTTTCAATATCTCGATAGATATTGCTCAATACCACTCTCACACTAGCGTTTTCTCTACATAAGTCTTTACTTATCTTTGTCAAGCTATACCCACACAGCAACCCAAGTAACAGGTCTTTCTTAGTATTTTGTCTGTATCGCTTTTGAATTCTAGACTCCAAGTCAGTCAATAAACGATCTATATCCCAGTCCTGTAAAACCTTTTGATACCAGGTTTCAGACAGATTCCCACCCTCTGGCTCATCTGACATAAATATCGCCCTATTAGTCTTTGATTAAATGTTGTATTACGAACATTTTAACGGACAAAATTTTCAGATATCGTATCAATCTATTTAACATTACAAAGCATTAACACGTTGTTAACTTTGCAACTGGCTATTAATAGTAAATCTTCCTATATTAGTATCTAAATTGATTTTTGTCTTTAGGTAGGTAGGGAGTTACTCCAGATAATGCCTGCTTCTAATCTTTAAAACTTCTCCAAACTGTTTACTCAACAAAACTATGAAAAATACAACACTTAGGTTCTTAAGTATCTTATTTGAACTAAAACGATCTCGGCGTTATTTCCCAGAAGAAAGACAAGTCTGTGTATTCAATAAACGTCCCATATTATACCGAGACTTTTCGCCAAACTCTGCACAGGAATCAATTGATGAACTACAAGAGCGATTACAAGCTCAGGGTTTTCTTTCAACTATTAGTGGTAAATTTGACATAGAAACAGAAGAGGCTGTAATAAATTTTCAGAAAGCCAATAATCTTCAGGTGGATGGAATCGTTGGCCCACTGAGTTGGGCTTGCCTTTTCTACCCAAAGCTTTATCGCAATCAAAAAAGTATGTCGCCAAAATTACAGGATGCTATTAAGGAACTGCAAACTATCCTTAATGAAGAAGGATTTTTCAAAAAAGAACCCGACGGGTATTTTAGTAGGGAAACTGAAAGAGGTGTTAAACGCTTTCAAAGAACTTATGGACTGAAAGATGATGGCGTAGTTGGGGCTGCGACTTGGGCTGTATTAATGGGAATGCGACAAAAAATAAATAACAAAAGCTTTCTCCAGTTAGTTTATTTTCTATCGCCCCAATCCTGGTTTTTTTGTAAGCAGTTTTTAATGATCTCTTTCATTCTACTGGGTATTTATTGTAGCCCCATACCAGCAGATGAACTGAAATGGAATATAGCCTTAGCAACTGCCTATGGACTCACTTGTATAGTGCCTTTTCTCTTAGAGTGTTTACCGCTGAAGCCCTCGAAGCACTCAAGTTTACCGCTTTTAGAATATGCTCCTTATGTGTTAACTGGTATCTTTTGGAAACCAATTATCGGTTTTTTGGGGACATTGATTTAATTAACATTGAGTCGGTGAATAGATGATAAGCGATCGTTGTGCTTCTAAAAATAGCGATGTCTACGACGGGCTGCGCCTACGCACATCGAAGACACCCTACTCTTACCCATCGCTGAAATAGAAAAACGACCATTCAAAAATTAAATCGCTTTCTTCTTTGCGTAAGGAAAAAATCAAACAAAGGCGGGTGCGGGGATTGAACCCGCTAATCCCCACAATGGTGGAGACGTAACCGATAACCCTAAATTCTTCGGCCCCGAAAGGCAAGTTGCGAACAAGGATAACCCGCCATGAAGTATGAAGGATAAAGTGTTTCATCCTTTACCCTTCAGCAATCTCTACAATTCACCCGTAGCTAGCATCTGAACGATCCGAGGTGTACCTGGGTCGAACCCTGCCAAATCCCAAGACAGCGAATCTTCAGGATCTACCAAAGTAATTTGGTAAGGTGTCAAGGTGACATACACCGCCTTGACGTTGGGATTTACCTTTTTACGGTACTCCTTCAGCGCTTGACTTGGATGCTTATACCCAGCCCAGCTTTCCGAGTCAGTCCAAAAGCAAACTACATCTGCTTTAAACTTATTCTTAATCATCCAGTCGTAAGCTACAGATGCATCCGTTCCACCAAAGTTTTGATTGCTAGCTTTGCGAACCGCAGAACTAAAACTATCTTTAGCGGTAATATCTAATTCCCGGAATTCCGTAGCAAAGCCGCGAATCATGTAGTTTTTCTCTGCTTTTGCTGTCACCAGTGCCATTGTGGTGGCAATTTCACAGCAAGTTAGCCCCATATCTGCAACCATGCTACCCATAGAACCAGAAACGTCTACGGCGTGCATGAATACTTTACCTGTGGGTTGCACAACATCAAAAGACAGTTCAACCGCCTTTTCTAAAATGTCTACAATCCGAGGAACTGGATTCCAAGTTTTCTTACTGCGTCCTAATGTCCCAGCAGATTGATATGTTTTGAGTGCTTTCAAAACATCAATTGGATGGATGCGACCTTTACGCAGATGTTCTTTGTTGTTAAGAACTGCTTCCACTCGCAGCAAATTGGCAGTTTCGTCAGTTCGCAACACACCCAGTTCGGTTAAAGAACCCAAGTTACGCAACATTGCACCTATTGGCATTTCCTGAAATAGCAACTGCCAAGCAAGCTTGTCCATTTTGCCCACTGGTGCAGCCATTTCGTGGGTTAAGCGTCCTTGGGAAATAGCTTCATGGGTTTGGGTAGGATTCCGCTTCAGCCACTCATACCACCAAATCTGCGCTAACGCTTCTAAGGGGATATCTGCTGGCAATTCTTCCCAGCCTCTAACTACCCACTCAAATAGTTGACGGTGATTTTCTGTAGGCGGTTTGACATGGAACAACCGCAACGCATCCCGGTGGGAGAAGCCTTGACGCTGTTGATATTTCAACAGTTGATAAGCTAAACCCTTGACATCTTCCCTTGAGAGCCAAGTTTTACCAGCTTCCCGCACTACTTTGCCAAATCCCCGCAGAGATTTGGTGTAGTTCAACCATTCATAAAAGTGGCTGCCAGTGCGGACAACTTGCGGGAAAATTTCACCAAACGCCTGTTTTGCTGCTGGTGCTTCACCCATCGATAGCAACACTAAAGCCAAGATAGGCGCGCTGTTATTGATGGCGCGTCCATCGCTAGCATACAAAATTTCTTCTGCTACACGACCAGGATTTTCGGCAACAGCAAGTCTTACAACTGTCACAAAATCCTCAGTTAATTCCTGTTTACCAGCGTAGTAAGTGCTTTTTGCTGTGCCAACCAATAAGCAACGGCGCAGCATTTTCCAAATACCAGCATCAAACATCCAGCCGCCGGAACGTCCCTGAACCATTTCTGCTTCTCGTCCGGGGATAGGTTGATTTTGGGGTGTAGTTGTCTTCTTTTTAGTGAAAAAATTGTAATTCATCGCTTCATCTCCCGGCCCTTGCGGGCAAAAATGAAAGGTGGCAGAGCAGGATTTGAACCCGCGACATCCGGCTTATCAGGCGATAACCCTAAATTCGTCGGCCTTTTCAGGCAAGGTGTGAACAAGGATGTTTTTCGGCGCTCTACCAACTGAGCTATCTGCCACATGAAAATTTTGGATTTTGGATTTTAAATTTATCAAAATTATTTGGTGTAGCGGAGCAGGATTTGAACCTGCGACCTCTCGAACCCTAATCGATAACCCTAATTCGTCGGCCTTTGCAGGCAAGGGGTGAACAAGGATGTTTAGCGCTCTACCTCTGAGCTACCCGCCACATGAAAAT
Source organism: Nostoc sp. DedSLP04 (assembly GCF_034530775.1). Lineage (NCBI taxonomy): Bacteria > Bacillati > Cyanobacteriota > Cyanophyceae > Nostocales > Nostocaceae > Nostoc > Nostoc sp. DedSLP04. Next base: position 79,594 of record NZ_JAVRCL010000027.1, read on the forward strand.
TCAAAATTCAAAATTCAAAATTCAGGACTAGATTTGGTGTAGTGGAGCGGGATTTGAACCCGCGAATGCTCGTTTTTAACGATAACCCTCAATTCGTCGGCCTTTGCAGGCAAGGGGTGAATAAGGATATTAAGCGCCTTACCACTTGGCTACCCACTACATATAAATTCAAAATTCAGCATTAAATTTGCTGTAACGAAGTAGGATTTTTACCTACACCTCCAGAAGTTTGATCGGGGGTGTTTTAGTTATATGCGATAACCCTCGATACGTCGGCCCTTCCGGGCAAGGTGGGCGCTCTGCCATTTGAGCTATTCGCTACTGGTGAAAGCTAACTTCCTCATGAAAGTTGACTTGTATTATTAATGTAGTATATGTATTATCTGTTGTCAAGTGCTTTGTAAAGAAAAGTCTGAGAAGTATAAGCAAGCCATTGCTTAGAATTTAGGGAGCAGATTAGCCGAGATGTATGGCGCTTATTTTCTCTAGTAAAAACTTTTGCGCGTAGTTTACCGCACTTCGGCAAGGCTCAGTGACCACCGTAGGCATCGCAGACCAATCTTATATGAGCAAAAAGTTAATAAGCTTATAACACTTACTGAATAAAGCTTTTGCCGAAAATTTTGCCGCAACTTTGCCAAACGATACAAAAAAGTGTCTCAATTTTTGCCAATATAATAATATTATTTCCCAAAATTCACTTGGCAAAAATCGGCATGAGTGAGAAACCCATAGAAGGTAACGGCAAGGCTTTTCTCGTTCTACTTTTGCCCATCTCGTTTTTGATTATTTTCCTAGTTACTACCTGGAGAATTTTACTGGCGGTAATTGTGCTAGTAATTGCCTTCAAGCTTTGGCAGGAATATCAATGGCAACAGTGGACTTATCGAGTTAACCCAATTTTTCATCAATTGGTTCGTGAAAATCAGGGCAGACTGACGCCAATGGACTTGGCAATCAGGGGCAATTTTCCTGGAACAACGGCAAAACGCTACTTGGATAGTAAAGCCTCGGAATTTGGAGCTAGTATAGTCAACTCTGAAGATGCAGGGGAGTCTTATTACTTTATAACTGCCAGCATTCTCGGCAATATTCTTGACAGTAGTGAGCCTGTTAAAGAATTTCCAGCTCAACCAGTTACTAAAACAGCGCGATCGCTATTAGCACCACCACCAACCCCGCAGGAGGAAGAACCAGAAACCGAATCACTTCCACAGCCAACAGATGAGGAAGTTAAACGATCGCTGGAAAAACAGTTAATTTTTGGCTCTCTAATTCAATCTGAACTTGCGAAACGGCTCAATGTCTATTCCAGCACGGTTTATAAACGGCGAAACGATCCAGAGTTTCCTGAGTGGAGCCGCAGCAAAGACCCTGATGGTATTGCCTGGTCATTCTCAGAAAAAACTAAAGAGTTTTTCCCAGTGGAGGAAGAAGGGTAAAACAATTCGTAATTCGTAATTCGTAATTCGTAATTAGAATTTTGGAATTTTTGTTTGTAAACCCACAGCTTCGTTGATGGAATTTAATCCGCTTTGTTCTAGCTTGGAAAGTAAACCAGCTAGAATTCGGCGTACCATCATTGGCCCTTCGTAAATCCAGCCTGTATAAACCTGAATCAAGCTAGCACCAGCAGTAATTTTTTCCCAAGCATCTTCAGCAGAAAAAATACCACCAACACCAATAATTGGGATTTGTCCTTGAGTTTGCTGCCAAATAAAACGAATTACCTCAGTGGAGCGATCGCGCAATGGTTCACCGCTAATTCCGCCTGCTTCATCCTGGGGTGATTTGCCCGTTTGGTCGATCGCCTGGGTTTTGAGTCCATCACGGCGGATGGTGGTGTTAGTGGCGATAATTCCCGCCAGTTGGTAGGTTTTAGCAAGAGTTATGATGTCAGCGATCGCAACCCAATCTAAATCTGGCGCTATCTTGACAAAAATTGGTTTATGTGCAGTATTTTCTTGTTGTAATAAATCTAAAATGGCACTGAGCATAGAAGCATCTTGGAGCGATCGTAACCCTGGTGTATTGGGAGAAGAGACATTAACAACAAAATAGTCTCCCAAATCCTTGAGTAAACGGAAACTATCGAGATAATCCTGTGCGGCTGCTTCTAGGGGAGTTATCTTAGATTTACCCAAATTTATCCCTATGGGTATTGCTCGGTTTAACTCATGCTTTCTTTGTTTCAAACGTGCCGCCATTACTGCTGCACCACTGTTATTAAAGCCCATCCGATTGAGAGCAGCTTTATCCAACGGTAGCCGAAACAAACGAGGACGGGGATTTCCGGGCTGTGCGTGAAAAGTTACAGTTCCTAGTTCTGCAAAGCCAAAACCCAGGTTAGACCAAATGTCCGCAGCGACTCCATCCTTGTCAAAGCCAGCTGCTAACCCTACAGGATTTGGAAAGTTTAGCCCAAACAAATTTTGTTCTAAGCGGGAATCGTACAGACATAAAGACTGCTTTAAGCGTTGGTTTATCCAACTAGCAGGCGTCTGCGATAGCCAATTAAAACTGCGAATTGTCTGCTGATGTAACCACTCCGGGTCTGTTTTTACCACATTCAACAAAAGCGGACTAATTGCAAATTTATAAATATCCATTAGCTTTTATAAAGAATGAAGGAAGAAATCAGAAGTCAGAATTCACTCTGAAATTATGTATGAGTAGACAATGAGTATTGGTCAAAACCTTACCCAGAAGCAAAATCAGGATGATTACAGTTCAGGTAGAACAGGAAGTAACTCAGCAGGATCGGATGAGCATCATCCAAATGATTCGCCAGTTCAATCAAAATTTTTTTACGTTGTCAGAGTGGCAACCTGTAGCAGTTTTTGCGCGAGATGAATCAGGCTTGATTGTTGGTGGAACTCTGGGCGAAATCGGTTGCGATTGGCTTTATATCAGAGTCTTAGTTGTTCAAGAAGGCTTACGCGGCAAAGGGATTGGAAGCAATATCCTTAAAATTGCTGAAAAACAAGGTCAAAAGCAAAACTGTGTAGGGGTTCATCTTGAGACATTAGACTTTCAAGCTAAGGAATTTTATGAATCTCAAGGCTACACTGTATTTGGTTTTCAAGAAAATTACCCACTTGGGCATAAAAGATACTTCATGCAAAAGTTATTTAATTTGAGTTAAACATTCAGGAGGCAGTGATTTTAAGTTGCATAGTTCAAATTGCTAGAAAGACGCAAAGACGCGGAATGCAATTTGAATGGCGATTAGCTTAATTTCCTATTAAGCTGTCTAGGTTCAATATTAAACACTTGTGGCAATATTACTCAGGGTGCTTTTCTGGGCATCTTATATATTACAAGTTATGTTAACCAATAAATCAGATGGGGCAGCCACAAAAACCTATAGCCGCCGAACAGCAGATCCTCTCTTTGGGGCGCGTCCTCCAGAGCCTCAGAGAAGAAGATGATGTTGACGTTCTGATTGAAACTACTATTTCTTATCTCAAGGAAGAGTTTGACTACAAACTGATTTGGATTGCTCTTTACGATCGCCTGAATCACATATTATTTGGCAAAGGAGGCATCACACCCGATCGCGACATGAGCTTTTTACGCCAAAGGGTTGTTCTCAGTCCTGGGGATTTATTAGAGCAAGTAGTAATTGAACAGCATCCTTTAGGCGTAGCTGATTTGCAAACTGAAATCCGCGCCGCCGAATGGCGAAAAGTTGCCGAAAAATTCCACATCCAAGGAACGATTATTTTACCGGTTCGCTACAAAGACCGTTGCTTGGGCTTGGTATTACTGGGTTCAGAACGCTGGGGCTACCTACTGACAGGAGAAACAAAAGCACGTTTGATGATGGTTTTAGGTGAACTAGGAGCAGTGCTTTATCAAAATGAAATGCATAAGCACCAAAAGCAAACCAGGCGAACTGACGAGCCATTATTAGAATTGCTAGAAAATTTACGCAGCCTCAGTAACCTGAATCAAAGACTTGAAGCAGCGGTGCAAGCAACTCATAAATTTGTCTCCCCCAGCCGGACAAATGTTTACTGGTTTGAGCGCGAAGGGCGCTACTTTTGGTGTCGAATGAGCAATCAGCTGGTCAAAATGGATCGCAATTCTAGCAGTCAGCAAGCAGCGGGAATGACTGTACAGGACTTGAGCGATTTTTATTATGCTTTGGCAGTTAACCAAATAGTCTCCATTGGTGATGCCCGCAGTTCTTTAAAAAGCCATTTTACAGCAAAATTGTTGCAACGCTTGCAGGTGCGATCGCTTCTGGCAGCTCCGATTTTCTGGCAAAAGAACTTAGTCGGTTTTCTGGCGGTGGAAAGCAACGAACCTCGCATCTGGACAGACACAGACAAAAATTTTGTCCAGGGTGTTGCTGGTTTAATTTCTCTAGTTGTACCTACCGAAAGCATGGAAGGTACAATTAAACAGATTCAAGAAGATGCTCAACTGACTAGCCAAGTTGCTCAAGGTATCTATAGCGAACATGACCTTCAGGTAACTTTACACAGTTGTGCTAAAAGAGTTTTAGCTCGATTAGGTGCTACCCGCTTTTTGCTGTTGCAGTACGACGCCGAGCAGAAGAATTATCAATTTACTTACCAAAGTCAGCCCCAAAATCGTCGACCGTTGACATTTACTCTTCATACTCTCAAAGAATTAGATGGACAGCTTTTGCAAGGTTTAACACAGGCGGTGGAAATTGAGAACTTAGATGAAGATTTACGCTTTTTTAACTGGCGACCCTTGTTATTAGAGAATAATGTGCGATCGCTGCTTGTTTGTAAATGCACTCACGAGCATATACCAGCAGCACTTTTGGTGATTACTCATGAAAGCCATCGTTCTTGGACAACTCTAGAAAAAGAATTGCTGTGGGCTGTTAGTCAACAGATTGGTGTAATTGTTCGTCAGTGGCAATTACATAACCGCACTACCCAGCAGCAAAAAACTTCCCAGGCTTTTGAGCAATGCTTACGCATCCTGACACAATCCCAAAACAGCATTGAGGTCGAAAAAAAGCATTTAGAACCTACAGCACTCGAACAAATAGCCTCAATTTTGGGCTGTCCCCTAGCGCTAATGCTATCTTGGGCACCTGGTGAAAGTCGCGCAGAAATTATTCCTGGAGTGATTGACAATAGCCAATTTGGGATTTTTTCTGATGTATCTATTTCTATCCAGGCTGAAGCCTTAATTCAGTGGGCGCTTGCTACAGAAAATTATCTGACTTTGAAGGTGGATAATTTACCTCCAGAAACCCGGAAATGGTTGAATGTTCCAGAAAAAAGTCAAATTTTGGTAATGGCATTACGTACAACTGCTGATTATGAAACTACAGGTGTAGTATTGCTAGTAGACTATCAAGAGCGTCGCTGGTCAGAACAAAACCTTAGTGCAACAGCAACTCTGATTTCTCAATTAGCTTGGTGGCGTCGTGAAAAGCAAATTACCCGGCTTTTAGAATCCACAACCGAAGAATTACGACAACTCAACTGGTACAAACATCGTCGTCTAGAGGAAATTCAAAGAATAACGGCCCATTCCCTGAAACAAATACACGATTTGGGCATTCCTGCTAATGAATTGACTCAGATGCGCTACCAGTTATTACTGCGGCAGTTAGACCATACAGCCACCTCCATGAGTGGAATGCTAAAACTCGAACACTGGCAGCTACATATTAGTTGGGAAACTATGCCCATAGCCAGTTTACTGAAGCGATCGCTCGAACGGATCGAAAATTTACTTAAACAACAAAAGCTGTGGATTGGTGTACATGGTTTGGGACAACCAATTGACGAGCAAGAAGCACCCAAGAATTCTTCATTAGTTAGAGGCGTTCCTCCCTCCAGCGCTCAATCTGCAATGGCGATCGCTGGTGATATTGTCAAAATTGAATTAGTGATCCATGAATTATTGGTTACTGCCTGTAACCGTTCTCAAACCGGTAGCAGAATTGATATTTGGTGTCGCCGTTTAGATGCGTCAAAACCCTTAGATATAAAATATTCTTCTTCTACAACTGGAGGGGCTGAACATCAGACATCTTTAGAATTATCAATCACATATAACGGTGCGATCGAACCACAGCTACTCACGGAACTAGATGATAATACACCGAAAGATGTGCTTGTTCCTTCCAACCTCGACCAACCACCAGCTTTACATCTGGCGATCTGCCAAAACCTCATGCAAGAACTAGGAGGAGAGTTGAATTTCTATCAGTTACCAGATAATCGGGTAGTCAGTCGCTTGTTGTTGCCGTTAGCTATTCATGATTCTTAGTGCAGCTTTACCTAAAATCGCGGCGAATTGAGTGTTGAAATTTAAACGCAGATGCGCTTCTCTACGAGACGCTACGCGAACGCATTCCCGCAGGGGAGTTTAATAAAACCTCATTTGTACGAGAACTGCCATAACTCTTTGGTGCAGTCTCATACCTATGGCGCTATTTAGAGTATGCACCTTAACCGAACCTTATTGCTACCAATCCGACTTCGATAATTGGTACAGGCGATCGTTGCTTGATTTTACAGTGAATTGCTTGCTCATCAAAGGATGCTGTGGCACTAACATCATTTATATGAACTTATGTGAACTCCTCCCTACTGAATTTGTGAACTTCTCCCTACGGAATCCTTACGTAAATTCCAATTAAAAAACGCTCTTTTTTACTCTACCTTTACAAGAAACTAGTGGATGCACGACTAGTATAAATATGTAACCAATTGAACGCACATCAAGTCTAATAACTAAATTACTTATACGGTTATTACTTATATAAAAGTGTGCAAATGGTAAATAAAAATTAGTCCTTAAATAGAAGATTTCTTCTACATAAGACAAACATGGCTTGAAAAGTTCTCAAGCTGAACATCCTGCTTGCCTATAATTTGTTCTTACTCATTAGTAAGGCAGTAGACAAGCATGACAAATTTGCAATCTTAACATCGGAAAATAAAAACATAAATTGTATGAAAAATTACACCAAAGTTGTAAAGCATTTTTTGGCATTGGCTACTCCAGCGATCGCTACTTCGATATTGGCAACCTTACCGAGCCAAGCTGCTACCCTTGCATATTCTGAGTCCAAATTCAACATCAACAACTTTAGTACTAGCCCTTCAGATGTTAGGACTTTGACTGATAATGTAACCACAGCAATTAGCACAGGTGGTCAAGTAACTGCTGATGCTAACGCTGAGGCTAAGTTTAATATCGATGTAAACAACTCTGCCTCCAATTTGTCCTTCAGCCAAGCTCAAGGTCAGGGTGATGGCTATACAGGATCGGCGGAAAGCTTTGCTGGGATTATCGGTTATGATTTCATAGTTGACAAAGAGTTTTCTTTTGATTTCAGTGGCTTATTTAACCTGAAAACATCCATTGATGATGCCGTGACTGAACGTGCAAATGCTAGTGGAGAGTTTTTATATCAGTTATACGACAGCGATACTGGTAATCTTTTAGACTCTTTCAAGATTTCTGGAAATTTATCAACTATAGGTAACAATGATGCTTTTGTATTTGAACCGAGTAGTAACATAACTCTTGATTCAAATCAGACTACTATTGATAAATCTTTTGGCGGAACACAGGAATATGCTTTGACTAGCTTTAAGGGGAAATATTCCCGTACTTTCGATAAGTTAACTCGTTTAACCTTAATAGAATCTAAAAGTAATCAGGTGAGCGTCTATACTGTCCCAGAACCCTCAACAATTCTAGGTTCGCTGTTTACTTGCACTATGTTTGGTGCTGTCTCGATACGCAAGCGTAAAAGAGCTTCTTCGGTTGCGTTGTTAATTAATAAGGATTGATTTAAGGTCTGTTTAACTTTCTTTTGTCACTGCTCAAACAATACGGTTCAGTTAAGCCCAAAAACCTGATGTGAGACGCGATTATCGCGTCTTCAAAGACCAATAATTCTTAACTGAATCAATCGTATTGGACTATATCCGAAAGCGCCCAGAATGCGATCGCTCTTAGTATTTGTTGAATTATATTTCTAGCTTAGAGCATGTTGGTCAACTCTAGTATCCTTCCCGGAAATTACCTCAACTGTGCGGAATCCCAGCACTGCCAAAAGATTATTTTCGGGGAGCTTGACGGGAGCAGGTTGATCGCCGTGACCTGGAGCCGGGAGGGGATAAGCAGTTGCCGCAGCAGTGTGGAAGCGAATATTGCCTTCGCTGTGTTCAATCACTTGATGGATGTGCCCCGTTAACACTGTTACCGATGCAAAGCGAGATAGCAGTGAAAGCAACTTAGCCGAATCAGCAGTTGCCCATCCCCATTTGGGATAAAGGTTATATAGAGGAATATGACTGAAAACAACTAGAGGTGTATCCTGTTTCTGGTTTACCAAATCTTTAGAGAGCAAGTCCAATTGCGCCTCACCTAGTTTGCCCGTGCCGGTTGCCCCAAAGTCCAGCACATTGGTCAAGGAGACAAAGTGTATTCCCCCCCGATCCCAAACCTGTAAGCCTTCTTTGGCATCCTTGCGGTTAAAAGCTTCCTCGTAGGCTTTGCCGCGATCGCCAATCGTATCGTGTTCCCCTGGTAGGGTAAATAGTGGGACTTTCAATTGAGAAAGCAGTTGTTTGGCCAGATCGAATTCTTCTGGTTTAGACAAATGGGAGATATCTCCGGTGTGAATGACAAAGGCTGGTGGAGTAGGTAAGGCATTAATCGCATCGATCGCTTTCTGAAGTGTATCGGTCACGTGTTCATTTGCAGGTTTTTTGAAACCGATGTGCGTATCGCTAATTTGAACGAAGGAAAACGGTGAAGCCGTGGATGATTTTTGAGCATTTGGTTCTCCCACCTGACAGGCAGTTAATAAGCCATTTCCACCAACAGCCCAGACAATACCGAGTCCTGTCCAGCCTACGTGTTCAATAAATTTTCTGCGTTGCATTGGTATTCCTCTGGTTAGTTTTTCTTATTTGTTACCGTCAGCGTCCCTTTCATAAAGGGATGAACTGAGCAAATATAGGGATAGGTTCCGGGTTTAGTGGCGGTGTAGTTCCAGGTTTGATTGGTATCCAGTGCTTTAGAGTTGAAAGTACCATCCGTAGCCGTAGCCGTGTGGGGTTCTTCATCGACATTGATAAATTGAACAGTTTTACCAACAGCTAGAGCCAAATTCGCTGGCTCAAATTTGAAATTACGAATTTTGACCGTAGTATCGGCAGTTTGTTGAGTAGTTTGGGGTTGCTCCTTGGGTTGAGCTTTCATCGCCATTGGTTGGTTAGTCGTTGCCTTATGGTTTGGACTACAGGATGACAACGACAACAGGATGGCCAAGAAGGCACTGGCGATCGCTATGAAAAAATAAGAAATGTATTTCATCAGCGTTCTTCCATCCGTTTTGGTTGATGGCGTTTAGCAAACAGTCCAGTCATGCTCACTCCGGTAGCCACTAAGCCAATTAGACCTAGCCCATTTAAAACTGGCACAATGGCATCGAGTTTGAAGATTTGCAAGGTGTGAACAGTAATTAAAAATCCAGCCAGTTCTTCTTGATGCAACCATGTGTCTGCGATGGCAACGAAGCAGCCAGTCAGAGCAGTAAAGAGTAATGGCAAACAAAAGAGTGTAGCAATTAGCCGATGGTACTTGCGAAATGTGTTTTTCATCATAATTAATTGAGTAACGCCAGTTTTTTAGTCTGCTGTAAATCCTTGCAATTGATTTTCAAGGTTATGGCGATAGCCTCGATCGCTTAGTGTTTGCTTAGGTAGTCGATTCGCTTTAACAGCAGCTTGAATAATGTCTTGAGCCGCGATCGTTCCAGACGCGATCGCTGACATCAATGCACCATTGCTGGGAATGCCTTGATCTTTTAAGTAGCCTTGATACGCAAGAGTTGCCAGATTAAATGAATTAAGCTGGTTTGCAGAAGGTTGCTTTGCCATGTAGGGATTGAAGCTGGTTGGTGCGGTTTGGGTCTGCGCGGCAGCAGGCAAAATGGCGGCAAACAGCAGCAATGTTGTTAACAGCATAGAGCGTCGCATAGAATTACCTCTAAGATTGGTTGTTTGGCTACAGCGGTTTTACTGACCTTCAATGCTGGGATGCAGCACAAACTTTCAGGCAAATTGGTCGAATCCAAACTGCCAAAGAAGGGCGTTGCAAATTGACGATATAAATTTCGTCGGGACATTGCAAATGGCCAGTGTTAAAAGCTGTAGGAGTGGGTAGGTAAGCAATTAGCGCGATCTCAGGAATTTAGTTGCAACTTCTGCCTGAAAAGAATGCTAACTGGGTTACTTACTTGTCTCTACCTTTAAGACGACTGGCAACTAATTTTGGATTTAAACTTTTTAAATGTCCTTTGCTAGACTGCTGTTTGCGGTTCGTTCGGTTTGGGGTGCAAGTTATATCAGAACGAAATAACCGACTTCTAAAAAATTTCGACGCTAGACTCATCCAATTAGCTTCATCAATCGTTTTAGAGATCAGAGTAGGTTTGCTCTATGCTCAAAAGAAGTTATGAAATCAGGATTGGCACTCACGCTGCAAGATACATTAGGCATTTTTGCAGAGAAATTAGCCTCGGTCTATTCACCTGAATCTATGGATCTAAGTTCTCGCGATCGCCATTCATCAGAACCGTCATCGAAGAGCGATGCCGCACTTTTGGATGACCTGAAGGCACATCTGCCAACGGCGTTAAGGTGTCTCTACCAGCGCTACGGCAGCGTGGTGTATGGAGTGGCGCTGAAAGTTTTGCAAAGCCAGCCGGAAGCCGAAGACCTAACCCAGGAAATTTTTCTGTCATTATGGCAGCGTCCGATTGACCCGGCTCACCACGATCGTTTGATGCGCTACCTGATTGTCATGACTTGATCGCGGGCGATCGACAAACTGCGATCGCGCAGTCGCACCCTTAATTTGGTGCAACGTTGGGGGCAGAACGTTACTGCTGCACCCCCCGCGCCTACTCCGGTTGAGCAGGCTGTTTTCAATGAGCGATCCAGCACTGATAATTGCAGAGGTAGGAGCAAGAGTTGGTTATTTACCAGAGCAATAGCTATTAATTTCATTGACTATTGAACTTTCTTCGCTACTACTCTTTTGCAGAGATACCAAAAATCCCTTTGCTGCTGGTAGATTCTTTTTATCTATGGCTGTTGCTGCATTATTCAATTGCTTGCTGATGTTCTGATAAAGTGTGATAAAGCGTCCTTGAAAACCTTGCAATTTTTCATCTTTAATTTCCAGTGCTTTCATCTCTTTGGCAAGTGGATCTATCTTACCAGAAAGTTCAGTTAGAGCTTTGGAACCTTTTGCAGGATTGGGATTTTTAGCGAATTCCTGACCTAGAGTAGATCCCTGATTAGCAACTTTTATGATTTTGTTACATTGAGCAACTTTACTTTCGCCACAACCTGCAAATAATAAAGCGATCGCAGTAGTGACTGAAAATATAAAACTTTGCTTAAATACGTGCTGCATAGATTCTATGATCTCCAACTATGTTTCGTGAAAGTTGGGCAGTAGAAATCGAGGATGGCGAAAATACTTTTTCTAAAAAGAATCTTTATTTTTGTTTTTAACTCTCTTTCTGCCCTGTTACTTTATACTTCATTTTTTCGATAATGCGTATGTAATTACACGTAAATCAGCATAAATATGGGGAATCCCCATTTAAGTAAGTCGGTGCAATAAAACCAAACTGTGTCAACAAAAGTAAATCTGTCCATTTAAAATACGTCTGAGTACACACCTAAAATTTTGTTTAGCTCCCAGTAGAACAATAGTATCGCTCTCCTATTTTCCAAAGCTTAAGCGCAACTATTAGAAAGATAATGCCTGCGATTGGCGAGACATTACAAAACCACAAAGGCACTAAAAAAGTATCTTCTTTTTCAAGTACTGCAAGCAAAGGAAAATAACTGACGCAAGCAAGCGGTATCAAGAAAGTAAAGAATCGCTGAAACCACTTGCTATAAATTGCAAGAGGGTACTGAGCCGTTTCCACTCCTCCATAAGTGAGGATATTCATAATTTCGAGAGATTCAATAGTCCAGAAGGTGATGGTTGCTTGCATAATGACAATGCCAACAAAGAGCGCAACTCCACCAATAAATGAAGTACCTAAAAGCCATAAATTTTTAAAAGTTAAAGGGATGTGGAGAGATGAAAGTGACCACCACATAACAACAATCCCTTGAAATAATCTTCCGATTCGTTTTAAAGTAAACTCTTTACCTAACAGTTGAAGTGCTGTGGTGCGTGGACGAACAAGTAAACGGTCGAAGTCTCCACTTTTAATTATTGTTGAAAATGAGTCAAACCCTTTTCCAAGAGCATCAGCACAGGCGAAAGAAATATTAATTATTCCATAAAATAGAGCAACTTCATTTAAAGTCCACGTACCAATACTATTAAAACGACTAAAAAGTGCCCAGACTCCAAAAAATTCAACAGCAGTTACTAAAAACTGTCCTATAACTTGCAGCCAGAAGGAAACTTTGTACTGCATTTGCGACTTAAAAGATACAGAAATATATCGAAGGTAAAGCAAAAAATCATTCATAGTCGCGTTGTAATTTCTATCTAAAATAAATTACTTAACCTATCTTCTTAGTTAAAATAATTACGAATTACGAATTATTGACTTATCCTCCCTGAATTACAAGCTTTCTAATGCCATATCTCACAAGAACACGCCCAAGGATAATAATCACAACTATCCAAAAAGCTTGATGCAGTAATATATTAAACAGGGAATTTGGTTGAAGATTTCCAGTAAAAAGACGAAAAGGTTTGTCGATTAGTCCTGAAAAAGGAAGTGCATTCAAAAAAGGCTTGCTCCACTCAGGAAAAAGTGGCAACGGAACAAGCATGCCAGAAAAGATAGTAACAAAAGTAGGTAGAATACTATTAATTCCCTCCCCCGAAATTGTCCACATCATTGATACAGTCAGAAGCATAGTTAATGCAGATGAAAGTAAAATTGCGCCAATAAAAGAGATAAAAAAGGCAACAAAAGAAGCAAAGGAGGGTGGAAAAGAAAGCGACCATTCATCAAGCCCAAAAATGCGAAAAAGAAAAATTGTGACTCCAAGAAGCGGAATACTACGAAGTATCAGGGGCGTTGTGCGAAGTGCCAAAGCGCGAGTAAACCAAAAATAATAAAGGTCTGTGGGTCGGAGAAGATCGTATCCTACAGCACCAGTTCGGATGAGTTCTTGAATATCTCTATCACCTCCCCAAGGGACAATTGCCATCAAAAACGCCTGTCCCAGCCACACATATCCTACAGCTTGTTGAAAAGTCATAGGTTGAGCAGAGGTTGTATGAGTAAAGAATGCCTGTAAAACCATTATTTTTACTAACCCCCAGAAAAGCTGAGTTCCAACACCAGCCAAAGCAGCAGCACGGTATTGCAACAGCAGTGTAAATCTAGCAACAAACAGTGACCAATATGCTTTCATGGGACAATTCCTGCTGAAATTGCATAAAGTTCCGCAATTATCTCTTCAATAGGTGGATTTTCTACAAAAAGATCCTCTACTTCATGTTGTGAGGTAACTTGGCTAATCAAAGATGCAGCAGAAAGCTTTGTGGGATCGAAGGCGAGAGTTACAGTGCGACCTTCTTTAGAGATAATACTGACTCCTTCTTCTTCAAAAAAGAAATCATCGTTTGCTAGGTCGATTCTTAAATACCGACGCGAGGAAACTTGAGAACGCAATGCTGTTAAAGTTCCATCACAAAGAATTTCACCTCCACCAATAATAATTATGCGATCGCACAATGCCTCGATATCATCCATATCATGAGTAGTCAGGATGGTGGTTACTTGATGAGTTTTATTTAGCGCTTTGATAAATTTTCTGACTGCAAGCTTGGAAACTGCATCAAGCCCAATAGTAGGTTCATCAAGAAAAAGAATTTCCGGTCTGTGAAGCATTGCGGCTGCAAAGTCACATCGCATCCTTTGACCAAGGCTTAACTGCCTCACCGGAGTCGAGAGAAAGTTTCCAAGACCAAGCAAATCAATCATTTCTTCGCGTGTCTGACGATATTCTGATTGGGGAACGCGATAAATATCCCGCAGCAAATCGAAAGACTCAATTACTGGCAAATCCCACCAGAGTTGTGTTCTTTGACCAAACACTACACCGATACGATTAACGTGCTTGATTCGATCTTTCCAAGGAGTTCGTCCGCCAATTAGGCATTTTCCACTAGAAGGTACGAGAATACCGCTTAAAATTTTAATCGTGGTCGATTTACCAGCTCCATTTGGGCCAATATATCCTACAAGTTCTCCCCGTTCCAGGGAAAACGAAACTCCTTTGAGGGCATAAACTTCTTTAGTTTTTCGCTGCACAAGTCCTCGTATTGAACCGAAAAGCCCAGAGGAACGTTCAGACACAAAGAAAGTCTTCCTGAGATTTTCGACCAGAATGTGAGACATATTTTGTTAGTCTGTTATTGCCAAGAAAGGCAGGGGGCAGGAGGCAGGAGGCAGGAGGCAGAAGGCAGGAGGCAATAAAATGTAAAATGGGCTTGGCTGGATTAGGAATTGTCTTGGTAGTAGCTGGGGTGAGTAATGTCGGAGCGATCGCCAGAGTAATGAAAGATTTCGAGATATATCCGAGATATATCATTTAATAATAGTAAATTGCCAATGCAATCCCCATGCCAAGAATCATTCTAGAAGTATCAGAGGAATTATCTCAACAATTAGCACAAGTAGGCGATCGCTTACCGGAACTACTTGCATTGAGTCTCCAACAACCAGCTGTATCCCTCTTCTGTCACTTTCCGACATAAGCAAGTAGTAAATAACTGAAAT